>NZ_JAYGHE010000020.1:0-10912 GCF_034931145.1 Nostoc sp. UHCC 0252
AAAATATGTTAAATTTTGGGCTGTTTTTATCGGATTTCTCTTAACATTCAACACTTTTGGGGCTAAATACAAAAGCAGTTACAAAAAGTTTATAAAAGATGGAGTCTCACTGCATAAATAGTTATGCTAAACTTCTTTCTGCAAATAAATCATTTTACCCCAGATTGTACCCGCCATAAACCTGCATAAATTCCATTTTTATTTAACAATTCTTCATGGGTTCCTGACTCAACTAACTCTCCATATTCCATTACATAAATGCAATCAGCATTACGGATAGTAGAAAGACGATGAGCTATAGCTATGGTTGTTCGATTAACAGTAATCTTTTCTAAAGAACGCTGAATTGCCGCTTCAGTTTCATTATCCACTGCTGATGTAGCTTCATCTAAAACTAATATCGGTGGATTTTTTACCACAGCCCTAGCGATCGCAATTCTTTGGCGTTGTCCACCAGATAATTTTTGACCTCGTTCTCCAACTATCGTCTCATATTTTTGAGGGAGTCGCATAATAAAATCATGAGCTTCGGCAATCTTGGCAGCTTTTATTATTTGTTCATCGTTAGCATCAAAAGTACCGTAGGCAATATTCTCAGCAATAGTACCATGAAATAAGAATATATCCTGACTTACCAAGCCGATACTGCGACGCAAATCGTGTAAATTTAAATCTTGAATATCAATCCCATCAATCGTAATCTTTCCAGAAGAAATGTCATAAAATCGCAATAGTAATTTAACTAAAGTACTTTTACCAGAACCAGTAGACCCAACAATAGCAATAGTTTGGCTCTGGGGAATATGTAAGGAGAGTTTCTTAATTACTGTTTCTCTGTCTTTATAAGAAAAAGTTACTTCTTTGAAATCGATTTCACCACGTAATTGAGAAACATTTAAAGATATATCCCCTCTAATAATATTAATGGGAGTATCTAACAAATTCATCACACGATTTACAGAAGCCATTGACCTTTGATATTTGTCAAATATTTCTCCTAATGACACTAATGGCCACAACAACCTTTGGACTAAAACTAGTAAAACACTGTAATTACCAATCGATATAATCCCAGCAGATGTTGCCATACCTCCCCAAAATAGTAAGCCTGTGAACCCAATTAAAACTAGCATTCTAATTATGGGAATAAATGCAGCCGAAAGTTTGATTGCCTTGATATTACTTTTTCTATATGCTTGGCTTTCCTCGGCTAATCTAGCACTTTCATAAGCTTCAGCAGTGAAACTCTTAATTGTGTTAATTCCACTGAGATTATTTGCTAATCGTGAGTTCAGAAAACCTACTTTATCCCGCACGTCAGCATAACGAGATTCTAGCCGCTTTTGATAAGCGATAGAACCCCAAACAATAAATGGCATTGGTAGCATTACTGCTAGGATAATGGAGGGAGGCAAAGCCCAAAAAGCACCAATAGTTAAAATTAGCATTGCGGTGCTAATCTGAATGATGTCATTAGCTCCAAAATTTAAAAAATCTTCTAATTGGTTGATGTCATCATTCAGAATTGACATCAAGCCGCCAGTACTGCTTTCTTCAAAGTAAGCTGAATCTAATTCTTGTACATGATTGTAAGTATCTAAACGTAAATTATGCTGAATATTTTGGGCTAAATTACGCCATAGTAGATCATAAGCATACTGAGAAGCTGATTCAAATATCCAAATAATCACAGTGATAAATGAAAGCAACAAAAATTGTGAAAATATATCTTTAATTCCCCATTTTGCAATTAGGGAATTATCCTTCTGAACGAGAATATCTACCGCAGCACCAATCAACCACGGTGGTGCTAAATCTAATATCGTATTAATGATTGAAAATGATACTGCTTGCCAAATTTGTTGGCGATAGCGTCTTCCATATTTCAGCACGCGCTGTAAAGGATGGGCTGAATTACTAGGCTTATCAGGTGCTATAAGAGGTTTTGATGTGATTGTCATGACTGTTTATTGTTTGTACTCGGGTGATTGATGAGAAGGATATCTTTAGTTCAATATGATTGAAGCTGGATTTATCAAACAGAATACATGCGTCATATCATGTCCGGTTAAATAATTGTCATTGCGTACCGCCCTTGGCGTTCCCGCAGGGTACGAAGAGAACCCGGATTTCTCACCACACCTCGAATGGAGGAGTAATGAGTAGTGAGTAAAGAGTAATGAGTAAAATTCTTAACTTATTACTTATTACTCATTACTTGTTACTTATACGCAAAGCAGCTTGTGAGAAATGCGGGGAGAAGCAATCCCAAAAGCCTTGCGATTGCTTCATTCCACTTCGTTGCACTCGCAATGACATATTACAAGTAATTTGCCGGACATGATATCAGTCGCCAGAATGGGCTAAACCTTAGCTATCCGCTAACAGAATTGAATTCTGAATCGATTTAGCGGATAGCGCCGGCGGCACGCCAAGGGCGAACGAGCGTCGCGTCTTGATTCTGACTTCTGAGTTCTTCTTCAAGCCGTGCTGTACTAGCAGAAATCGCATTAGGAATTTAAGTAAATTTGTTTATTGTTTGCTTTTCCCTTGCGTCCTATAGGTAAACACATCGGTGTCCCTACAATAGGATCAAGAATAATCTGACACTCTAACTTAAAAACTTCTTGAACCATTTCTTGAGTCATGACTCGCTTTGGTTCTCCAGCAGCAAAAATTCGACCATCTTTGACTGCAACTAAGTAATCAGCATAACGACACGCTTGATTTAAATCATGTAGTACCATTACCATCGTTCGTCCCTGAGTTTGATTCAACTCATACAATAAATCCAAAATCTCTATCTGGTGCGCCAAATCTAAAAAAGTAGTCGGTTCATCTAAAAGTAAAATATCTGTATCTTGTGCCAACGCCATTGCAATCCAAGCTCGTTGTCGTTGTCCACCAGATAAAGTATCCAATGCTCTATCTGCTAATTTCAACAAATCTGTAATTTCTAGTGCCTGCTGTACGATTTTTTCATCTTTTGCTGACCACTGCTGCAACCAATTTTGATAAGGATAACGTCCTTGTGCTACTAAATCTCGCACTGTCAAACCTTCTGGTGCTACTGGCCCTTGGGGCAAAATACCTAACTGCTGTGCTACTTCTTTGGTGGAAAGATTAAAAATGGATGTTCCATCAAGACACACCTTACCGCCGCTAGGTTTGAGCAATCTAGCCAAACCTCGTAACAACGTTGATTTACCACAACCATTAGCACCAACTAAACCAGTAATTTGTCCGGGGGGAATTGCCAAATTAAGGTCACGGATAATTGTAGCCCCATCGTAAGCTAAAGACAGACTTTTGGTTGACAGTCCTTTCATAAGTGAAACCATTTTAGATTTTAGATTTTGGATTTATGAAAACCTGATTTTGGGGTTGAGAAAATATTCTCTATCCCCAGTTTCTAATCCTTTATTTTTTCCGGTTACGAATTAATAAATAAAGAAAATAAGGAGCGCCAATCGCAGCAGTTACCACCCCACAAGGAAGCTCAATAGGTGCAAACAGCGTTCTTCCTAGCAAGTCTGCCATGACAACAATTACTCCTCCCAAGAGTGCGGAAGTAGGAATCAAGGCTTCATGGGTTGCACCTACTAACTGTCGTCCTAAATGGGGTGCAATTAAACCAATAAAACCAATATTTCCGGCGGTGGCGACTCCTGAACCAGCCAAGGCTACACCTACCACTATGAGCAAACCACGTTGCCACTCCACCTGACTACCTAGACTTTTGGCGACATCATCTCCCAAGTTCAAGGCGTTCAAATGCCTTGCTAGTGTCAAAGCTATAGGCACAAAAACAATTAACCAAGGTAATAAAGAAAAAACTTGCTCCCAAGTACGACCGTAAACGCTCCCAGCCAACCAAACTAAAGCATTACTAACGTCATAAATTTCTCCAAAAGTAATCATTAAGCTGGTTATGGCGCTTGCGATCGCAGACAAGCCAATACCCATCAAAATTAATAGAATCGGGGAACTACCTTGATTCCACGCCAGGGAGTAAATTAGAGCCGCCATCAGCAAAGCACCGCCAAAAGCTGATATAGGTAAAGTATAAATTGGTGCTGATGGTAATAGGACAATTACGGTAACTGCCGCTAAACTCGCCCCGGCATTGATCCCGATAATACCTGGGTCTGCCAAGGGATTGCGTGTCAGTCCTTGAAAGATAGTCCCAGAAATTGCTAGCGCTACTCCTACCATAAATGCTACAAGGGTACGGGGTAGACGCAAATTCTGAATTACGAATGCATGGTCTGGGTTTCCTGTATCTAAACCCAATACAGTTTTCACAATATCTAAAGGCGAGATTGGGTATTCACCCTGTCCTACATTCACCACCATCGCCCCTACAATCGCTACTGCCAAACATAGCAGTATGACTGGTACACGTCGGTCAATTCGGAAAGATATCGCCGGAGAACGAATGACTAGCCAATCAACCTTCATTTTTTCACCTTAAATTTAGCCAGATAGACAAAAAAGGGAGCGCCAATTATTGCTGTCATTACACCTACAGGTAACTCCTGGGGTCTGAGCAATACACGGGCAGCAATATCTGCAATCAAGAGCAAAATAGCCCCCAAAACTGCACAATGAGGTAATATCCACCGATAATCAGTTTTAATGTAAAATCTCACTATATGGGGAACAACTAGACCAATGAAGCCGATTGGGCCTGCAAGAGCAACGGAACTTCCTGCTAGCAATACTACGCTGATAGCGGTTAAGATTTTGATCCAAGCTGTCTGTTGACCCAAGCCTTTGGCGACATCTTCACCTAAACTCATAGTAGTAATTTGTCTGCCGAGAGCCAGAGCTATTATTAATCCTATGGCGACGAAAGGCAGTACTTGTAAAAATAAATTAAAATCTCGACCAGATAATGAACCAGCTAACCAAAATCTAACTTGTTCGAGTGTTTGTTGACTGATAATCAAGACACCGGTGGTAAGGGAAGAAATCAGAGCAGTTAAAGCAGCTCCTGCTACCGTCAGATTAAGTGGGGTGGCTCCTCCCCGTCCTAGAGAACCAAGAGTGTAAACTAATACTGCTGTCACTCCCGCACCCAAAAAGGCGACAAGGGCGTAAATACTTAAGGATGAACTGCCAAAAACGAAAGTTGCGACAACAACGAAGAGGGCGGCTCCCGACTCAATGCCTAAAATACCTGGGTCTGCTAAGGGATTTCGCGTTAAACCCTGCATTAATGCTCCTGATACCGCCAGGGCTGAACCTACAAGAATAGCAATTAGCGATCGCGGTAATCTTACACTCTGAATAACTAAGTGATCGTAAGAACCATCAAAGGCTATAAAAGATGTCAAAATCTTATCCAGAGGTATTTCTGCTGCACCTAGTGTCACACTGTACACCAAGCAAATTAGCAGCATACACACTCCCAAAACCAGACCAAATAAGGGTGATATTTCTGGCTTTTTCAATCCTCTAGGTGATACTGTAGTCGCTTTTATCATGATCCTGCCGTCACTTGAAAATATTACGCTCTACTGGTCGGTTGTTTTTCAAAGCTTTTTAATCATGGTAAGTTGATAATCTTTCTTGATAAATATATAGATTACATGATCATGAGATTTTTCCCAAGTTTTTAAAATGAATCAAAGATACCGTTTCAGCTTTGACATTATTTCTCAATAAAATGGTATTGTCTAAGGGGAATGGGGCAGGAGGCAGGGAGCAGGGAGCAGGGGGAGCAGGGGGAGAAAAATTAATAACCCAATACCCAATCCCCAATTCCCAATCCCCAATCCCCAATTCCCAACATTACATCTGGACATGGTGGTGTTAATGAGGATCGATATTTTACTTAGGGTTTACAAAAGAAAATCAATACGTCGTGTTTTACCCTTAATACTGAGTTTGATACTGGTTTTGCTTGTCGGCAGCCGTACTATAGCTGTACCAACAAAATCCACAGAGATATTATGGGATACTTATGGTGTACCGCATATCTACGGGAAAGATGACCAGAGCGCATTTCATGCCTTTGGCTGGGCACAAATGCAAAGTCATGGAAATTTGCTTTTACGTCTCTATGGTCAAGCACGGGGACGCGCGGCAGAGTATTGGGGAGAAGAATATTTAGACTCAGATCGTTGGGTACAAACTGCCGGAGTCCCAGAACGCGCTCGTTCTTGGTATCAAGCCCAGAGTCCAAGTTTTCGTAGTTATCTTGATGCTTTTGCTAAAGGGATCAATGCTTATGCAAAACAAAATCCAAAGTTGATTGATGATGAAGTTGAGGTGGTGCTACCGGTCAAGGCAGAAGATGTCATGGCTCACTTACATCGGGTACTCAATTTCACCTTTGTGGTCAATCCTGAAGAAGCATTAGACCTGAGCAAAGAAAAGTTGCAAGTTGGATCTAATGGTTGGGCGATCGCACCAAGTAATTCTGCAAGTGGAAATGCTATGCTGCTTGCAAACCCCCACCTACCTTGGTCAGATTTATTTTTGTGGTACGAAGCCCAAATCACTGCACCAGGGATTGATGCTTATGGGGCAACACTTGTAGGCGTTCCTGTATTAGCGATCGCTTTTAACAACAACTTAGGTTGGACTCACACAGTTAATACTTATGATGGTTGGGATGTTTATGAACTCACACTCGCGGGTAACGGATACCGCTTTGATGACAAAGTTCTTAAGTTCCAGACAAAAACTCTCTCCTTAAAGGTGAAGCAGAAAGATGGCTCATTGCAAGAACAACCATTAATAGTGAAAAGTTCTGTTCACGGGCCTGTATTAACTGAGAAAAATGGTAAAGCCGTAGCACTGAGAGTTGCAGGTCTTGATCGTCCAGGTGTACTCCAGCAGTGGTGGGATATGGCCCGATCAAGAAACCTTAACCAGTTTCAGTCAGTACTCAAGCGCTTGCAACTGCCGATGTTTACGGTGATGTATGCAGATAGAGAAGGGCATATTATGCACCTATTCAACGGTCAAGTTCCAGTGCGCTCCTTTGGTGATTTCAAATACTGGCAAGGTCTAATCTCAGGAAATACATCTAAAACCTTGTGGACGAAAATCCATCCTTACCAAGATTTACCGCGCATAGTTGACCCGAAGAGTGGCTGGTTGCAAAATACCAATGACCCACCCTGGACAACTACCTTTCCAACCGCGATTAAAGCAGATAATTACCCGCCTTACATGGCTCCTCGTTTCATGGATTTCCGCTCCCAAAGTTCTGTAAGGATGTTGGCTGAGGATGACAAAATCTCTTTTGATGAAATGGTTACAGACAAGCACTCTACCCGCATGGAATTAGCTGATCGGATTTTGGATGATTTAATTCCGGCTGCACGCAAGTATGGTCAAGATTTGGGGCAAAAAGCAGCTAATGTCTTAGAAGCCTGGGATCGACAAGCTAATGCAGATAGTCAGGGAGCAGTACTATTTGCTTTTTGGGCACAACAGATGGACTGGGATAAGACCTTTAGTAAACCTTGGAGTGAAAATTCTCCACGCACTACACCTGATGGTTTAGCTAATCCTGAAAGTGCAGTTGCAACTCTGCAAGCAGTTGCAGCAGAGGTAGAAAAGACTTATGGTGCGCTTGATGTCCCGTGGGGCAAGGTTTTTCGGCTACGGTTGGGTGATTTGGATTTGCCTAGTAATGGTGGGGATGCCAACCTGGGAATTTTTCGGGCACTCGATTTTGCTCCCGGAGAAAACGGGCAGTTCCAAGCTGTTTCAGGTGATTCCTATGTTGCTGCGATTGAATTTTCTAAGCCTGTACGGGCAATGGCACTTACCAGTTACGGCAATGCAAGTCAACCCGGATCGCCCCACATTAGCGACCAGTTACAGATGTTTGCTGATAAAAAGTTACGGACTGTGTGGCGCGATCGCTCAGATATTCTTGCCCATTTAGAAGGACGTAAAGTATTCTGAGATCAATAGAATAGTCTGGATAGTGGTAATCCCTACCCTTGATTTACTCATAGGGTAGGGTTGAGAATAAGCTATTACGCAAGTAAGATTGCAGATCAACTGGTGAGGTTGTCCTTTGTCCTTGGTAAACACAAATGACAAATGACTAATGACTTCTGATTTTTCAATCAGCCAGCCTTCAAACTCTGACGCACTTTTTCAACAACTTGAGTCAGCGCACCAGCTTCAAAGGGAGAAATGAGATTTGCCGATCGCACTAATTCTCGAAAGGATGCAGAACCACCGCGATCGCATAATGCAATATATTCAGCCAACGCCTGCGAATAATTTTCTTCGGCTTTGGCCCAAAACTGCAACGCGCAACACCCCGCCAAGGTGTAATCAATATAATAAAAAGGCGAACAGTAAATGTGTTGCTTTTCTTGCCAGAGTCCGCCTTTGTTTGGGTAGTTCAAATCTCCATATTTACGCCAAGGCAAATAACGAGCTTCCATTTGTTGCCACATAAGATGTCGTTCTTGCGGGGTTGCTTCTGGGTTCGCATATACCAAATGCTGAAAATGATCCACTGCTACACCATAAGGTTGGAATAGAATCGACCAGGCTAGATGCTGCCTCCGAAATCGCTCGGCTTGATCCCCGAAAAACTTTTCCATCTGTGAATAGGTAAGAAACTCTAAGCTCATGGAGTGAATTTCACACGATTCTAGGGTAGGCCACAGGTAATCGAAAACTGGCAAATGACGACTTCGCCACATTTGGAAGGCATGACCGATTTCGTGAACAAACACCTGCACGTCATTTTTTGTGCCATTGAAATTTGCAAACACGTAGGGAGCATCATAGTTTGGGAAGCTTGTGCAAAATCCGCCTCCTGCCTTTCCGGGACGGTTTTGCAAATCTAGTAAATGCCGCTCAACCATCATCTGAAAAAAGCTAGCCAGCGATGGATTCAAGGCATCAAACATTTCTTGTGCCCGTTCCAGCATCCAGTCATGATCCCCAATGGGAGCCGGACTACCTTCTGCATCAAAGACGGACTCATCCCAGAAATATAGGGTGTCTAGGTTGAGCCGTTTTGCTTGTTGCCCAATTAGCTCCATCGCTAAGGGAACGACCTCTTGAACTACTTGATCTCGATAGCGCTCGACATCGGTTTGATTGTAATCTACCCGTCGCATCCGGCGATATCCTAGCGCAATGTAGTTTTCATCACCCAATTTTTTTGCCATGCGATCGCGCAGTTTCACCAATTGATCAAATAATTGATCAAAGCGGTCTTGATTCTGCTCAAAAAACTGCCAGCGACACTGTTCTGCCTGGTGGCGAATGTCTCGCTCTTTACTTTGCATATATGGTTGCAAACCTGATAAATTCAACTGCTGACCGTGAAAATCTAGCTTTGCCGAGGCGATCAGTTTGGTGTACTCATTGATGAGTTTGGATTCTTCAACTAAATCTGCTGCGATCGCATCTTCAAAAGTCGTGATGTCTGCTTCCCACAGCAAAAAGGCTTGCTGTCCAAAGCTTTGTTCTAACTCGGCGCGATCGGGGCTGTGAATCAGCTCCCGTTTGAAGTCTACTTCAAGGGCAGTTAGAGATGGTGAAATTTCGCTGCAATAGTCCAAGGCAGTTTTGTACTCTGGATTTTGCGTGTCTTGGTGAAAGTGGAGTTGCGTGAGTTCCTTCCATGTACTGAGTCTGCATCGTAACGCATCCCACTGTTGAAAGGCAGCCTTGCGTTGCTGTGAGGTTTGAGCCTGGTTAAACTGCGCCTGGATAGCTTGGTATTCGGCAGTTACGCCCAAAAGCGTCGGAGTTTCTGCTGTGATCTCGGCAAAATCTACTGGAGCTTGCATCAATCATTTCCCTCATGAAAAAGTTTTTATTTAGGGAAATCGACAACTTTCGTTTTTCCCAAAAATTTTAAGTTGACCAATCCTATTATTATTAATAATAAATTTTAATCGCCTTGAAGCTACTACACATCTCTCATATCATGTCCGGTTAAATAATTGTCATTGCGTACCGCCCTTGGCGTTCCCGCAGGGTACGAAGAGAAGCAATCCCAAAAGCCTTGCGATTGCTATCTCTACGAGACGCTACGCGAACATTCCACTTCGTTGCATTCGCAATGACATATCACAAGTAATTTGCCGGAGATAATACTATCTTTCAAAGTTCTATTTAATTGTGTTGATTTCTAGCCAGTTGTAGAGCGGGAACTGAACTCAGTTGAATGCTGTATCAATCATGTAGAGCCGTTCTACAGCATTCAACTAACAACTGGCATAGCCGGGACACCAGAAGCGGAAAGTTTTACCTTATCCCTCGTACAACTTCTTTACTGTCCCGTTGTGTTGATATTTCCATTTAAACTGCAACCCGAAGTTATGAGATGCCAAATTGCCAAAATTGCTCAGGGATTATCTTATTCACCTATTCTGACTTCAAAACATATTATCGAAAGGGGATTTTTTCTAGCATTGTAAGCGATAGACAAATCGGAAATAGTAGCCTGTCAAGGAATAATTGACGATTACACTCTTTGTAGAGACGGCGATTTATCGCGTCTCTCTAACGTGTCAGTCTTTTAGACGCGATAAATTGCGTCTCTACATGAGGGCTTTCTGTCTTATCCCAAGCGTATTGACATAAAATTGGTGACTTGTGTATACACCGTAGCTTTTTAAGGGGGATTTAGGAGGATCTAAAATGTTGTGCTACTCACGAGAGGACTTTTAAAACATCGTCTAAACAATTTCAGTAATGTAACGATGGAATAAGAGTAAGGGTGATAATATAAACCGCAATACACCCTTTATACAAACTAAATTAGTAATACTAACCTATTTCTCATCTGCTCATGACCAACCAAGAACTGCTGGAAATCATTGAACAAGCAGCCAGAGACAAAGTGACAACATTAAACCTTTCTAATAAAGGTTTAGAAACGCTGCCAGCAGAGATTGGTCAACTCACC
>NZ_JAYGHE010000020.1:11205-100337 GCF_034931145.1 Nostoc sp. UHCC 0252
AGCCTCAGCAGACTTGACCTCGGCTCCAATCAACTGACAACGCTGCCAGTAGAGATTGGTAAACGTCAACTCACCAACCTCAGCGAACTTTACCTTCGTGGTAATCCAGTCCCCATCCCACCGGAAATTTTAGCTCCAGGCAATGCCAAAGAAATCTTAGATTTCTATTTCCGTGTGCAAGACCCAAACGAAACCGAACCTTTGTATGAAGCTAAATTCCTCATTGTGGGCGAAGGGGGAGCAGGTAAAACTTCCCTAGCAAAAAAAATTGAAAACGAAGACTACAAACTTGAGCCAGAGGAGGAATCAACCCAAGGTATTGATGTAATTCAGTGGAAATTCACATTACCCAGTGGGCAAGAATTTCGCGTCAATATTTGGGACTTTGGCGGACAGGAAATCTATCACCAAACTCACCAGTTTTTCCTTACAGAACGTTCACTCTATGCCTTAGTTGCTGATACCCGCAAAGAAAACACAGATTTTTATTACTGGCTAAAAGTTGTCGAACTTTTGAGTGACAATAGCTCTGTATTGATTATCAAAAATGAAAAACAAAATCGTGAGTGCCCAGTTAATGAGCGGGAATTACGGGGAGAATTTACTAACCTCAAAGAAATTCTTGCCACCGATTTAGCCAATAATCGAGGTTTAGCGGAAATTAAACAAGCGATTCAAGATTACATCATCAAGCTTCCCCACGTTGGGACTAATTTACCAAAACTCTGGGTGAGAGTTCGAGTCGCCTTAGAAAACTATTCGCGCAATTACATTAGTGTCCAAGAATATTATGAGCTTTGCCGAGGCAATAAATTAACTGACCGCCAAGATATGCTGCGCCTCAGTCGCTATTTGCACGACCTCGGCGTTTGTCTTCACTTTCAAAACGATCCAGTCTTGAAAAATACAGTTATCCTCAAACCAGAATGGGGTACAACTGCCGTCTACAAAGTTCTGGATAATCAGACTGTCAAGAAAAATCAGGGTTATTTTACCCAAAACAATCTCGCCGATATTTGGCAAAACGTTGATTATGCCGAGATGCGAGATGAACTACTGCAACTGATGAAGCGGTTCAAGCTGTGCTACGAAATTCCCGGAAGTCCCGGTACTTATATTGCACCAAACCTACTTTCTCTCGACCAGCCTAATTACAACTGGGATGAATCTAATAATCTTATCCTGCGCTATACATACGAATTCATGCCTAAAGGAATTCTCACCCGTTTTATTGTCGAGATGCACCGTTATATTGAGCAACAAAAGCTGGTTTGGAAAACAGGTGTTGTTCTCAGCAAAGACTCAACCCGCGCAGAAGTAATTGAATACTACAATCAACGGGAAATTAAACTTCGCCTCACCGGAAAACGCAAGAAAGAACTGCTAGCAATCATCACCCATGTATTTGACGAAATACATAATTCTTACGATCGCCTAAAATATCATACCCTTGTTCCTTGCAACTGTGAAACCTGTAAGGATAGTCAAACGCCTGAATCCTATGATTTAAAGGTGCTGCGTGATTTCCGGGACGTTAAAAAAAGATACCAAATTCAGTGCCGAATTAGCGCAGATATGGTAGATGTCCGAAGATTAATTGACGATGTTTTAGAAACTGACAATAATTTACCAACATCTATGATAGAACCTGTAACCAGAAATCAAGTTTTTATCAGTTATAGCCATCAAGACCAAGAGTGGTTTAATAAACTCCAAACTTCGCTCAAACCAATGATTCGCAACCAAACCCTGCAAGTGTGGGACGATACCCAAATTAAACCGGGTACTAAATGGTTCAAAGAAATTAAAAATGCTCTAGCAGCCGCAAAAGTGGCAATATTAATGGTTAGCCCCAACTTTTTGGCCTCAGATTTTATTGCCAACGATGAGTTACCCCCATTGTTAAAGGCTGCTGAAACCGAAGGGCTGACCATTATCTGGATACCTTTAAGTTATAGCCTTTATGAGGAAACTGAAATTAAAGAATATCAAGCAGCACACCCTCCCAACCAACCTTTAGATACTTTGAGTCTAGCAGAACAAAATAAAGCCTGGGTGGATATTTGTAAAAAGATTAAAGCCGCAGCCAATTGAGCTAATCAATGACTGAATAATTCGTAATTCGTAGTTTGTTTAAAGATTTATTAATAAGTAATGTAGACGCTAGCTATTTGTCTTTAGAAATCGCCTTTCAAACATCATCATTCAGCCTCAGAACTCGAAAATTACACTTAATCTTTTGTTATCTTCAACATCTTATTTCCACCAGGCTGTAGTTCATATTCAACCTCTTCAATCTCGACCTTGTAACCTAATGAAGTGTAATGTTTAACTATTTTATCTAAATGTTGTGAATTTTTCCACATTAAAGTTATCAGAGGAAATATCCTGATTTCTTTAGCTATACGTAGCATTTCCTCTATAGAATTCAGGTGAAAATTGTAATCGAGATGATCTGAATATAAAAACAATAAATGTGAACAAAGAGCTATGTCAAATTCTTGATTTTTAAATGCCAATTTTGGCAGTTCACCGACAATGTATCTGTTGCTCTTTTTGCCAGCTTCGTAATCAGACAGAAATTCTTGAATAACCTTGACTCGATTGTGTCGTAAATCATCTGGGGATTTATGATAGCTCCATACCCAATCATTCGATGTAGCTCTAACTTGGTTAATAATGTTATCTACTACTTCATTAAATCTTTGCAAGATTTCATCACCGGAAAATTGGTATAGTGGATCAACAGAAACTACACTTTTATTTTGGCTGGTCATTTCTGCATTAAAGCTTGCTGGCCCGTCGCCAATGCCAATGATTTTTTGATTTAAATCTGTGTCTATTAAATTGAATATCTTTATATATTCATCCATTGATCTTCCAAAAGGAACTACTTTATCTAGAACCATTGCCATAGAATTTACCTCGTAAATAGACTGACTAAACAGGATAATAGCGGAATCAAAAGACTTTATCCATTGCTATAGAAATCATATTTGATTTTTGAACAAAATTAGGTATTGTAGTGGCGTGTCTACAACGGGCTACGTCTACTCATTCGTAAAGCCACCATCACCTTGTTAAAATCGACAATACTCTGAGACAAGCAAATATTCTTATGCACATAATAGACGATTTGTACAGTGCATAATACCATGTTCGGCAAATCACCTACGATATGTCATTGCGAATGCAACGAAGTGGAATGAAGCAATCGCAAAGGTTTGGGATTGCCGTGCTTCGCTCGCAATGACATAAGTAATAAGTATTAAAAGGTTTAGGATTGCCGCGCTTCGCTCGCAATGACATAAGTATTAAGTCGAACATGATATAAATCATAAGTTGCAATCTCCGAACCACTGCGATTGCTTCATTCCACTCCGTTGCACTCGCAATGACATATCGTAAGTGATTAGGGGAACATGATATGACTCGAATTCCGGGGTCTTTTAGTTTAAGTCAAAAGCTATCTGTAGCCAGATCCGATTTGTAGTCTGATGTGAAATCCTCTAACTTCTATATTATGGCGTTCTTTGAAAGCTACGATCGCACTTCTCCATACACTAGCACCGGAACCCGTTTGTAAGCAGGCGTACCAGAGCGGGTTTCCGTTCTGGCTTTAAAAATGACATTCACTTCTGGATAAAACATCAACGCCGCGCCTTCCCGCACAGCGCCATAAATCACTTCCACGTTATCTAGTTTGTCAGCATCGCCTTGCACTGTGACGCGATCGTGTTCCGCTAACCCAATCTTTTCTGCATCTATGCGGTTCATCAAAATGCAGTGGCGATGAGGCATTCCCCGATACTGATCGCCAATTTTGTAAACCACGGTGTTGTGTTGGGAATAGCTGCGTCCTGTCATTAATGCCAGCACGAGACTGTTTGCAGGTTGATCGATGCCAAAGTC
This sequence comes from Nostoc sp. UHCC 0252, assembly GCF_034931145.1. NCBI lineage: Bacteria > Bacillati > Cyanobacteriota > Cyanophyceae > Nostocales > Nostocaceae > Nostoc > Nostoc sp. UHCC 0252. The sequence continues at coordinate 15,118 of NZ_JAYGHE010000020.1, forward strand.
TTTAGGTTCAGGTAGAGTCAGATTTGGCAGTGGCGTAGTAAACATTTTTGCTTTGCCTGACTGCGTTTTGAAGTGGGGTTCGGTGACGATGCGCCCGGAGATGGTGAACTCTTCTTTGGTGTCGTCAATCGTCGCAATTTTTTCATAGCCGGGAATGGTTCTAGCTATCAGTTGCCGCACGTAGCGAGTATCTTGCAGTTTGCGCCATTCGATGGGATAGTCGCCTAGTAACCGATGCGCCAGTTCAGTTAAAAACTCAACTTCTGAAATTATATCTGCATCCTTCAGGTGAGTTTTGCCTTCATCATTGAGGCGCACAAAGTTGTTACCGGATTCAACGGTGGTTTTGTGGGGGTTTTCAAATCGGTTGAGGACGGGAATGATAATTGTGTTTGTTTTTGCCAATCCGTTAAAGTGCCCAATGTTGGGTTTAGTTGCCAGATAGATGATGGTATCGATGTTACCCAATGCCCGTTTTGTCTGTGCTGAGTCGGGATTAGCACCATAGAGATTACCGCCGACACATATCAAACTATCCACTTTGCCGGCTTCTGCGGCTTCGATCAGATCACGAGTGTGATAACCCTTGGGTAAGTTTAGCGATCGCCCCAATAATTTCTCCAACGCCTGCTTAATCTCTTCTTTGAGCTTTACAGTTACACCCATTGAGCCAAAACCCTGCACATTGGAATGTCCCCGCACGGGCATAACTCCGGCTCCCATTTTGCCAATCTGACCGCAAATCAACGCTGTATTAGCAATGCTGTAGACGTTATCGACACCATTTGTATGTTGCGTAATTCCCATTGCCCAACCAAAAACCACACCCTTTGATGTGCCGATGATGGTTGCTGCTGTTTCAATTTCTGGTTTGGACACGCCGCAGGTAGTAGTAATGGTTTCCCAAGAGAGCGATCGCGCCTCTTCTAATACAGCTTCCCACCCTTCTGTGTGTGCTTGCAAAAAGTCGTGCTGTACAAACCCCTGTTCAATTAACGCTTTCTGGATGCCAATGAACAGTGCCACATCACTACCGGGAATTGGTTGAAGATACAATGAAGCAATGTCGGAACCGGGAATCAGAGATTTGATCGGGAATGCAGGAGAGCCAAACTTAACCAATCCAATTTCCATCACGGGATTGATGACAATCACTTTGCCACCCTTTTCTCGCAGTTTGATCAACTCATTCATCAAACGCGGATGGTTGTAAGAGGAATTTGCGCCTGTTAACACCACACAATCCGCCTGCTTCAAGCTTTCCAGACTGACGATTGATGTGTTTGTGCCAAACATCTCTTTGAGTGCAACTGTAGAGGGGGCATGGCAGAGATCCGAACAATCTGCCAGATTATTGGAACCGAGGGTTCGCAGTTGCAGTTGTAATAAAAATGCCGCTTCGTTGGAGCCGCGCCCAGAACTGTAGGATGCAACTCGCTCTGGTGGTTTCTGAAAAGCAGCCGTGGCGATCGCATAAATTTCATCCCAGGAAATACGCTCATAATGGTCGCTACCTGCCCGTCTAATCACCGGGAAGCTGAGTCTTCCCAAGCGATCCGCTTCCATAGAGGATAGCTGTTGTAATTCAGTAATTGTGTGCGAATCAAAGAAGTGGGCTGGAACGGGAGGTTGGATTTCGGCTGAAATTGCTTCTACACTTTTCATGCAGCGTTGCAGTTTCTCACCAGTTTCATTTGTAAATCCACCTTTTTGTCCACCAGTGCCCCAAGAGCAGGATAGGCAAGCACTATGGTGGAGCAGGGTTTTCCAGAGCTTTGCACCTTCCGGCGACAGCGTGTGCTTCGCCCAATACTCAATTACAGGCAATCCACCGCCAATTTCTGGGGTTTGATCGTTGGTTTCGTGGAAGGGTGGTTGGGATTGGGAGTTGGTATCCATGTAGCTAGGACGACAAATTGCTTCATCTTGTACAACCTAACGTAGTTTCAGATTCTTGTCAGCTAGCTTTTGGCGATCGCGGAAGGCAGGAGGGATTGATAACACCCAGAATTTACGCAAAAAATACCCCAAACCCTAATTTCCAGGTAGGGGCAATTCATGAATTGCCCCTACCGCGTGTAGTTTTGCGTAAGTCCTAACACCATATCTTTACGCAATTTCAAATTTTGAATGCGAGTATCCTCGGTAGGCGGCACATCCTCTCGATCAAATGGAGTCTGCTTAAAGTTAGCGGCTAGATATTCTGCCAATGCATCTTGCTCAGAACCATCAGCAGCAAAGGTGGCTAAACCTGTGCGTTTAGGATCTTTTGATGTCAAATCAATCCCTTCTCTTTTAGGAAAAGGATAGCCATCACCACCAGTTGCGAGAAACTTTAGGGTGACAGTGCGGAATATCCGATTAGGATCGCCCACTAACTCTGCATTTTTAACCACGACATCAATAATTTTACCTTTATCGTCTTTAATCGCCAGGGATTTGACACGCTTACCTGATGGCAAATCTGGGTCAAAGCTAAAGGCTAATCCCGCTACTTGGGGAAAACTGCCAGGGGTAGCGCCGGGTGCTATGGCTGCAACGCCGTGTTCAATCACTGCCAATAGTTCTTTTGCATTTAAAGTAACTAAAGTCAAGCCATTATTGAAGCGTAGAGCATTGGTAATATCAAGCTGGGAAATTTCTTTTTCTTTCTTACCTGCCACAGGATTGGCTTGAGGTGGTAGTTTGATAACATCCTGTGAGCGAGTCGAACCTGCGGGAAAGGTATAGATACCGATGTTGTCACGGATACCACCGCCATTTTTGATGGAAATAACAGTTTTAGGATCGTATCGTTTGGCGATCGCTAAATCAGCTTCGGCTGTCAAATTCCCTAAATTAGTTTCTTGTGTGCGGACATCACCCCGCGACCCGTTGAGAAATACGTTGGTTTTCCCGAAAATCTTACCATCTTGAGCAATAATCACTTTTTTCAGTGCTTCTGTAATGGCGACAATTTTGGGGTCAGGTTTTCCACCCACAACTGCTACACCTTGAGAATCAGTAGCATAAGCACCACTAATTTTGGAGTCAATACTTTTAGGAATAATCACCCCATTCCCATCAAAGTTAACCACTAAACGACCAACATAGCGATAGTTTCCATCGGTATTAACTACGGCTATCGGATTCCCATCTGCTGCTTTTTTGAGAATGGGATAAGTTCCAGCAGATTTATCACCGGCTCGCAGACGGTCTGTTTTGTCGGCGAGTAAGGTATTGGAACCACCAGCAACAATGATATCTACTCCTTTGAGTAATTCCGCTAGCTTTTGCTCAATGGCAATTTGCTGCATGTGCGCCAACAAAATAACTTTATTAATCTCTGGGTTTTTTGTTCGCAACGCATCGACAGAAGTTTGAATTTCACTAGCTAAGGCGGCGATGTCTGCGGTATCACGGTCATTAAATTTTTTAGGTAACACAGTCACACCACCGGGAGAAGAAATACTTTGGAGTGTGGGAGTTGTCGCCCCAACTACACCAATTTTTTCACCATTGAGGGTAATGATGGTACTACGGGCAATTTTATGAGGAATTTTGCTTGCCTCTTGACCATCAGCAGTAACGAATGTTGCTAGGTCTTTGTCAGTGCTGAAGTCTAGATTGGCGCTGAGATAGGGAAATTTTGTCCCAGGATAATCTGCTTTCGGTCTGATTAAATCGGCAACAACATTCGTACCCAAATCAAATTCGTGATTACCAAATGCGATCGCACCAAACCCTAGAGCATTTAAAATTAAAATATCTCCTCTTCCTTGTCCACCAAAAGCTGTGTCACTGGCAAATAAAAAGGGGCTGGGAATATAGGCATCACCAGATGAAAGGATTAAGGTATTGGGATAATCAGGTTTGCCATCACCATTAGCATCCTGATTTTTGAGTGCATTCAACACCGCCGAAAAGTTTGGTGCATCCTTCAGGGCCAGAACACCTGCTTCTTGGTCAGAAGTATGTAAAAGTTGCAGTGTGAACCCTGACTTAGAGCGTGTTCTGACTTGCGCTAAACCGACACTGCTTCCTAAAAAGAATAATATACCAAATATAACTAGTATTAAGTGGTGAGGACTGAAATCTAAAGTCTTAGTACTTAAAAATCTATTTTTGTCATCTAGAAAACGCATAATAATTTCCCTAAATTCTGCAATATAATGCGATCGCTACAATAGGTGTTGTGATTTTAACTTTTCTGGCTCTGTTTAATCATTAACTTAGATTTATTTCGGGATCAATTTAATTTTGTAGAAGGTATAGCAATCCTAAATCATTCGTGAAAAGTTAGATCCCCGACTTCTTAAAGAAGTCGGGGATCTGGACACTGAGAATTTTCACAAATCAGATAGGGTTACTATATCTGCAACCTCTTGTTGTTTAGTAATCACTTCATCTGTGAGCGGAATTATATCATACTCACGTCGCTTTTCTGTTATCTCCAACATAATCGGATTGGAAGGGACGCAAGTTTATTTGAGGCGACTTACCTATATTTCTTGTAGAGACATCAATTCAAGATGGCATCAAAAAGTCTTATACTGCTATTTTCTCTGACGGACTCCTCAAGCTAGGTACTGATGCAAAATTTATGTATATATATATGTTATGGCTATACAGATGACTGATGTAGGGCTAAAGGAGTAGAAATGAAATGTGTTTTGATTAACAGCGAACAACGTTATCAAGAGCTAGGTGAACAGAGAGTTTAAGACCTTTTTCAAGTTGAAGATAGGCTATTTCTCGATCAATCTTAGTAAGTATGATTGCCGAGTAAGCAAAATAAAGTACACTAGCCGCCTAATAGACAGTTTGCAATGCAAATTCTTAAAGTACTAACCAGAGTCTATCTTAGTCCGGTAGACTTGGATGAGGCGATCGCTTTCTATGAAAATCTGTTTACAGAAAAATGTTGGTTGTGGTTTCAATATTCCGAAGCTGAATTGGAACTTGCAGGTGTGGGTTCTATTCTTTTAATTGCTGGTTCAGCAGAAGCACTTTCTCCATTTAAGGGTACACACGCAACATTTATCGTTGACTCACTCAATGATTTTAAAGAAGCGCTGACTCAGCAAGGTGCAGTAATTCTGGCGGAACCAAATAAAGTTTCCACCGGAATTAATATGCGAGCAATGCATCCTGATGGAAGTATTGTTGAATATATTGAATTTTGATGATTAGTTGTAAGTGTTCAACAAGCTACTAATCTTCAGTCCTTTTTACACAGGCTGGGATCTGAGTAAATCTGTTTTACTTGCTGCGCTAATGCCAACCCAGGAATTTGCAATGGTAAGCGGGGAAACAGTAATTCTGCGACTCGATATTTATCAACAGCTTGGGCAATTTGCTGCATATAGGAATAAGTAGCTAGTCGCCTACCAATTGTATTACCTAAATAATGCTCATCTCCCTGAGTAGGTAAATACCAGAAAACTTCCATTTTTATATCTCCTGGCACTATTTTTGACTAATTGTTTCTGGTGTAATTGCTGCATATTCTTCAGTAGTCAATTACGAGTGCAGTGATAACGGAGCCGTGGTTAAAGCGATCGCTTGTCTGCGACACGCACTTGCGTTCGTCGTTCCTCTTCGCTGCGGAAAGGCTGACAGAGCGATCGCCGCACAATCCTATTGCTAGATGACGAAACCAAGTACTAAGGGGAATTTTAAGACTTGTGTGTACACCGTAGCCTAAAAAATGATAATGTTACCAGAATTCTACGAGACAAACCTCAAGCGAGAATTGGGACGTGCAGAATATTTATTACTAAAAATCCTGATAAATTTATTACAATCTATTAAAACTGTAAGCCTTGAGGCATTGGCTACAGCTTTACCTATTCCAATATTGTTTGAAAGTAGAAGAAAAAAGATTCAACGTTTTTTATCTCTGAACTACATAAATGTTGAAGAAATATGGTTTCCTATAGTTAAAAGCTGGCTAGAAATATATTTTCCTTTGACTGAAGTTGTTTATGTAGTTATAGATCGGACTAATTGGGGATGCATTAACCTATTAATGATTAGTGTGGTTTGGGATAAAAGGTCTATTCCAATATATTTTGAGTTGTTAGACAAGTTAGGTTCGAGTAATTTTGACGAACAGAAAGTTGTTTTTAATAAAGCGCTACCCCTGTTTAAAAATTATAAAACTGTTGTGCTAGGAGACCGCGAATTCTGTTCGCTAAAATTGGCTAACTGGCTTACAGAGCAGAAGATGACACCACCTCCACCAGGCGCACCGCGAGAGTTGCCTAAGCCGCCTAAGCAGCCTAATGAGCCGGGCAAAGACAAGTAATTGATGAAATTTTTTAACTCTATGCTCTCTGTGCCTCTGTAGTTAAATAAAAAACTTTTTAACCGCTCCAGAGGCGGAGGGCATAGAGAGAAAACTTATGACTCGTCTAACCGCCGTTGCCATTCAGCATCAATTTGTGCAGAACGCTCAACTTCTTGGTCGAGTAAGTCAGTTTCGCTAGAATACACTAAATCTTCCTTGCCAATGACTTTTTCTGTGGCAAATTGTTGAGCATAGTCGATTTTTTGTTGCAAAGGTGCATCAGGAGTTTCCAATACCCTTGATCGGGAAAGGCGATCGCGGTTGCGATCGATAATGTTCCGATTACGCCACCTAATCCAGAAATAACGCAATAACGGAATGCCTAAAAAACCTACTCCGTAAGCCAATAGCAGCCAATAAATTCCTTGTACAAAAGCTACTAGTCCACCTAATTGGGCCGCAACAGTACCATCTCTGAGCAAACTTCCCAGCACTAAAGCACCAACAAAATTTAGTACCCCTAACCCCGCACTCAACATAATTTGCCCTGAACTTGCAGCACTAAAACGCCAAGGCAATTCCTCCAAGTAAGGCGATATTGAATGACGGCGCTTTTTAACTGCACTCACCTGTAACTCTGGGAAGTAATAAACAATTTGCCCTTCTGGGCTTACCGCCGGTTGCCCATTAAATCGTGTTAGAACGGGCAGCATATAATCTTCGTATTCTCTTGTATATCCTTCGCCAATGTCATCCAAATATGGGGCAATTTGTTCTGCTACCACTGCGCCACGATTACCCCGAATTACCGTAGCAATTTCTTGCCAGCGACGTTCGTCTAAGTTGGCGTTAGGATTTCCATCACCAAACAAAAACGAAAACACAGCTTCAAAGAAATTTAGATCGCTTCCTTCTTGGTTTCCACGTTGCCGTTCCTGGTAGTGAGTCTCATAATTTGGGCTAAGATACCAGAATAAATTTGGAAAATAGAAGAAACCCCCACCGCCAGAATTACCGCCCCGATTGTCGCCGTCGCGATCTGAATTGGCAGCAGTAATAATCATGAAGATGGTAATAGTTATTAGAGCGATGGAAACAGTTAAGAAAACTCCAAAAGAAATGCGAATCAGGTAAAACAGAACACTCCAGACCTTTTTCCACCATTCCTGCAATCGTAACTGGAAGTATTTATTACGCAAAATTGCTCGAAAATTTTGTGGAAAAAGGTAAACTATATCACCTGAATCTGCTACCTGCAAATGTCCCCCAGCATCGGATGCCAGGGCTAACAAGCTTTGATTAGCTTCAGCGACGTTCAATCCTGCTTGAGTTGCCACATCACCAACGGTGACACGGTAGCCCAATTTTTCCACAGCTTGCATGATGGTGGGATTGGGAGCCATTGCTCTCCCCTCCTGTTGAAATTTATTACCCTTTTATTAAGTATAAAGTTTTATTTTGATCGACTTAGCAACGGTAGGAATGAAGCATGAAATTATGGAAAGTTAAATCGCAAAACCGAAATAGATAAACCAACAAATTAGTTGACACATTAAATGTTATAATTGCTTGCCTCAGCTTGGTTAACCAGCAAATTTTCTCTTCAAATATGGTGCAATATACTCTCGCTCAAAGCCCAGAAATTATCCTTACTGTTTCTGGAAAAGATTCAGCCAAAGCCCGTGACAAAGCAATGGATCAGTTGATGGAACTGATGGATGCAGGTAAGCTACCCACGGAACTAGAAGAAGGATTTGGCCCTCAACAATTAATTGAGGTTAAAGAGTCAACTATTGATACTGCTAGCGGTGAGGATACTATTACACAGGCTGTACAGGTCTTAAGTAACCTGGCCACACTCAAGCTGAAAGTTCAGGAGTCAAGAACTGAAGCATTAGAAATTCGCAAAGCTGTTGATGTTCTGTTCACGGACGATTCGGTGACTGAAGAGGAAATTACTCGACTTAAGGAAGGTTTTAAAGTCCTCAAAAGTTTCGCCCAAGCTAATTTGCGTTATCAAGATGCGCGTTCTAAAGCAGAACAGGCTCGGCAAATTCTGGATCAAGCTCTCAAATCACCTGATAAGTAACATCTACAGAATCAGATGTCTTGAGATGCGTATTTAATAATATAAAAACTTTAAAAGACAGGTTTAACAACCTGTCTTTAGATGTACTGGGGCGCTAGGATTCGAACCTAGGGATGGCGGGACCAAAACCCGCTGCCTTACCACTTGGCTACGCCCCAACAATTTCACTCTACTTAATATAGCAGTTATAGCTGGGTTACTGTCAAGTACTTTAGCAGTTTATTTCAGATAATGGTTTTTTAAGTCCTAATTTTATGTACTTAAAAAGCTTTGTGTATAATCTAAAACAAATATCTTCACAGGTTTTATCTAGTATAGCGCGGCGGAAATCAAGCTACCATTTTAAAACTTGCAGAACCCTTAATATACAAAACTTTTGAATATGTGAATGCGTGACTTCCGCCTAGGGGTACTAGTTGGAACAACCATGTTCAGCCTTTAGATAGCTCCTTGGCAAAACCTTAGTTAGGATATGGATTTGTAAGATTTTGGTATCTACGGTGTTTACGAGCGATCGCACCTTATGATATGTAATAGAAACATTCCTGTTTCTTAGGAGCAGTCCTAATGGCAGCGTAACACTCCTTACGAATGGAAGAAACAAGTCAAATTCCCCTGCTTCCTACCTTTTTTCTGCAATAGAGTGAGACTGCTTCTATCTAAAATATATCTTTTTTGAACTAGCTTTTTAATCAATTGTAATTAGTTCGAGAACAATTTTTTGTCTAGTTATAAAATGTAAAATCTTAGCTATTGTAATTAGGATAACTATTGAATAGCTACTTTGTGATTTACTAATTATCCAGTTACTCGTTTTCGCAGAAAACATAGTTTTACCTGTAGACATACCCTTGAGCTTTCCAAGTATTCTATAATTAGCAGTTTTGAATACCGAGCCACAGTTAGGTGCTGTATTATCTTGATGTTCTTTTGCCCAAACTTGTCTTGAAACTAGAGGATTTTCGGTGAATTCTGTTCGTTCAAATTTGAAAATTGCGCTCAATATCAGTTTTGAGTGCATACCAGTAAACATAGTTTCCCGATAATCACGGACAATTTGACTATTCTCAAGGGTTTTTATACATCCATCCTCAAAAAAAGTTACACTTTCAACAAAGTCGTATATTGTACATCCATGTTGTCTTCCTCTACCAGCATTCATCGCTAATGCACCACCAATAGTTGCTGGTACAGATGCAAGATAATAGAAAGAATTCATAGAGTTTTGGTAACAGTACTTTAGTACTTCCATAACCGAAACAGAAGAAGATACTTCAAGTCTGTTATCAGGTAAAGAATTTGTGTACTTAGGTAGTTTATTTTTTAGAACCAATGATCGGATATTATTTTTAACAAACAGCGTGTTAGAGCCATTTCCAATTATGTAAATATTTACTTTGTTTTCTTTGGCCCAATTACAGTACTCCTGAAGGTCATCTACACTATTAATCTCTCCGACTCGCTCGAAGTTATGTCGAGTTCTATAGTGTGAAAGACTGTTTGATGTTAAAGACTCAATCTTTAAATTAGACATCTGAACTCTTTCTACTCCTTTGGAACTTTGGATAAAAATAGATTATGTATAATTTTGCAGATACCTTACAGCCATAAACAGCCATACAAGAGGATATCCACGACTCCCCGAACTTACGACAATATGACGTTAAGTGCCTACTTACACGCTATGCCTCAATTAAATCACAATCAGTGGTGAAGTAAGTCGGCACAATAAAAGTGATGTATGTTTAATTTTGTAAAAACTGTGGGAGGCTTTTTTATTTTATACAAATTTCAAAGCCGTTATTATACTTTATATTATTTATACAACTTATCTCCTCCTTATGAAATCGCTTCAACTAAATATTTTTTCGATTCCCCAATTTTTGATTCTAGTATTCTGGATACTGGCTCATAGTCAATATCAAAAATTTCTTTGTTGAGTATTTGGGATTTTAGTTTATCTGAGAATATCCTGTTTTCTAAACCTAAATCAGTAAGTAAGTCTGTTACTTTATTCGACTTATCACTAGGAACAAATACGTTAAAAGGCCGCTGGAAAATAATAGAAAACACAGTACCATGAAAAGTATTAGTCACAATGTAAGATGCTTGGCTATGTAACCCAATCCATTCTTTGGGCCCAGCACCTTCTAGATTTATTTGTGCTAATTTATGATCTCTACCAACTGAAATTATAATTAGATTTTGATTGGTCGCCAGTGATTTAATAAAATCTTCCTCTTCTGCTCCTATTTCTGCTTGAGTATATAACAAAAGATATTTATCTTTTATTTTTGGAGGTTCTAAAAGAGCCTCATATTTAATCAAGAAAGTAGGATCTAAAACTTTTGTAGCTTCTTGGTTGCATTGATCCTTAATAATCTTTAGACTATTAGAATCACGAACTAAAATAGTTTGAAATTGACCGATTAAAGCATATATTTCTTTTTGGTAATCACCTAATTTTAAGGTGTTCCCAAAACTTGCAGCATAACTTATCTTACGAGTAGTTTGCTTATTAATAAAGTCTAAAAAGAAAGAAGAATTATATCCTCTAAAAGAATCTAAACACCAGATTTGATCACTGCCACATATTACTACGTCATACTTGTCATTATAGTATTGCAAACCTTTTTTATCATAAAACTTCCGATCACTCAACTTAACATTAGAGAGTAAAAACTGCCTCATTTTCCAAGCTCTTGGAATATTCACAAAAACTTTTCCAAGCCTTTTGAGTGGAATTAAAGGTCTGAAATATATCCACGATATTTTAAGAGGCCGATAGTCTATTATTTCAACATCATAACCTTGACTATTAAGAAAAATCCAAAGAGCACAAGCTTGCAGTGTTGCCCCGTAATTGTCTATATGGTGAAAAGTTAAAATTCCGATTTTCATCTTTAACATCTCTGAATAAACTATAGGTATGCTGCTCTTTTTACAACCAAATTAGTGAATTTGGTGTTTTCATTTATGAAGTTAATTATACTTTAAGTCGATTTAATTAATTCACTAAAATTGACGAAAATAAAAATTTATTTCTAAACATAAGTAAGTTCACACTTTCTTTTTTATTTGAGTATTCAAATTTTCTGCCAATTCAAGTAGTCGGTTGAAAAGCTTTGGCGAGATTACTGAAATAGTAAAAACATAAATTGAGATACCTAATAATAATGAAATAGCGAGTAAAATCCATGCTTCAATAAATGTTCCAAAGAGATATTTAGTTGCTAATATAGTTCCAATCATTACTCCAGAAGCTACTAAAGGTACTATGTACAAACGTAGATAGTTAGTTATATTGATCTTAACGAGTTTATTAATAGCAAATAACGAAATGGGTAATAGTAAGTAACCACGAACTACGTAAGCAGATGCAACAGCTACAATACCCCATTTGACTGCCAGAGCAAAACCAACGACATTAGTAGCTGTATTGATAACTTGTATCCATAACCTCCACGAAGGTTTGCCCAGTGCCAGAATTACAGAATTGTTATAGAAGACAATTAGGTGAACAGGGCCAATGAGCGAGAGTACTTGCAATACTGGAATGCTCTGAATCCACTGATCACCAAAAAAGACTTTTATAAATTCAGGTGCTAACACTGGTACACAGAGAAATACTGGAAAAACAATGAGACTTGTGAATTGAGTAGCGCTATAGAAAGCGCTTAGTAAGCGTTCTGGTTCTCCTTGTAACCTAGAAAATATTGGTAATGCGACCTTAGTTGTGGTGCTGATTAAAACTTGCATCATTACTAGCAGCAGTTTGTAGGCAACTGAGTAATAACCTAATGCAACTAGTCCTAAAAAGTAGCCAATTAGTAAGTCATCGGCTCGGCGATTGAAAAAGTTGATGATGTTAAACGCAGATATATTAATTCCAAAGGTAAAAAGTTCTTTAGCATGTATGACAGAAAATTTGAATCCTGGTCGCCAATCACTAACTCGCCATAAGACTAATACTTGTACGAAACTACTGTATAATTGTTGACCAACAAGACTCCAAACACCAAAGTTTAAAAGAGCCATCCCTACGCCAACTATTCCACCTATTATCACTGCTGATAGTGAGCGTATTGCTAAAGTTTTGAAATTAAACTGACGTTCAAGAACCGCTTGCTGCACACTACTCAACCCACTAAATGTAAAGCTTATAGATAACAGCTGAATAATTGGTACTAACTGCGGTTGTTTAAAGAAATTAGCTGTTAATCCAGCGCAAGCAACACTGAATACAGTCAAGAGTATACTGATTCCTAAAGTTGTCCAGAATGCAGTGTCTAAGTGTTCTGTATCTATATCTTGACGTTGGATAATTGCTACAGAAAATCCTTGATCAACAAAAATTTGTACAAATTCAATAAAAATATATGCTAGAGCAATTAAACCAAAAGTTTCTGGACTAAGTAAACGAGCTAATATAAAGAAAACAACTAAAGAGACTGCTTGACGTCCCCAACTTTCAATAGCAGTCCAAATTACACTTTTAACAGCCTTTTGCCGTAAGTTTGATGAATCTTTAGATGATTCCATTACAGAGTTTACCGATGAAAGAACCTAGAGTATTATATAGCTTTGATATTCCTAAGTAGTGATTAATATCATTAATTTGGATGGGATGTTAAAATTAGTAGTCAGCAGCTATCAGCCTTGAAATTGGTCAATAAACTACTCATTACCAATCGAGCAAAATTAATGATATATATTTATAACAAGCAGATAGATAGTTTCTTTTTAAGCCAATTAGTTCTACCTATTTTTTAAGTTATGGTACTCATCAAAAATTTTTGCTCCAAAAAAGACACAGAAGGTATATTTAACAATGATTGCTGCAATTTTTCAAAAAATACTCTTGATATCAAGCAAGTAATATATTCTAGAGGAGTATACCACAATCTTTTTGCAATTTGGTGGCTATTCAACAAACTCTTGGCAGAAAAATTACTGATTAATTTGGAGACTGTTACTTACATTTTCTAGCTTTAGGTGGTGTCTAACTTTTCTAATCACTGGTTACAACAACATAAATTTTTGATTTTTTTGGTTAGTAGAGTTCATAAATGTATAAACAACGTAGTGTTGTTAAAAAGAATACATATTTTTCCTTAATCCCCAGTCTCGTGAAGGAAAACTGCTGCAATCCGACTTGATGATAGTAGTTGCTTCATAGCCAGCCATATAAATAGTGGAATGGTCTTAGCATAGCGGCCGCAAAGTCGGCGCGGTTCTTGAATCCATCGATACAGCCATTCAAGTCCTAAATCTCGAACTATGCGGGGCGCACGCTTATGAATTCCTGCATAAACTGGGAAAACTCCACCTAGTCCAATCATTACAGCTTGTATTTTACCTTTATGTTGAGCTATCCAATTTTCTTGTTTAGGACATCCCAGTGACACTAAGACAGCGCTAGCACCACTAGAATTAATCTTTTGAACCAAAGCTTCGTCCTCAATTTGAGTCAGGGGACGAAATGGTAGAGGCTCCATCGCTGCAATCTTTATCTGTGGAAATTCTTGCTCTAACCTTTTTTGCATCCTAGAGAGAATTTCTGTTTGGGAACCGACAAAGAAAATACTAAGGTTTTGTGTTTGACTTAGCTGACACAAGGCTAGAAAGATATCCATCCCTGCCACACGGTCTTGGGAATACGCTCCCATTTTTCGCATCATCCATACAAGAGGCATACCATCAGGAGTAACTATATCTGCATTTCGTAATACGCTGGCAAACTGTGGCTCCCAATGAGCTTCAATGAGCATGTGTACATTGGCTACATATACAGCTTTACTCTCGCGCTTACTTGCCCACTTCAGTATTGTTTGTATCTGCTGCTCAAACCGTAAAGCAGTAATAGGAAAATCAAGCACTTTTTTAGTAGGTAGAAGCACTCTTGCCACCATCAATAACTCCTGTGTCCAAGAAAAAAATCCATAGATTACCTGAAGCAATCCGAATATTGAATAATTCGCATTGGATAACTCCTGACTTTTTGTAGGCTTGTGTCATCATTGGAAGTTAACACGTGGAGGTGCAATTACCTTCTTAGTAAACTTTTGGCTTAATCGGTAATACTAGAATTACTTGCTGTTGTGTCCTAGCTTACTGTTTTAAGCTAAGATTTTCTGACACTAGTTGGCAAAATTCATACTTTCTTCATAATTAATTTTTGATTGGTTCATGTAAGCATTACAATTACAAGAAATTTTTATAGAGATTTTATTACTGAGTAAGATTTGTGATGTATTTTCTTTATCTAAAAGAGTAATATATCACGCACTTAGCCTGCCATTTTGATACGTAAGTATGTGCTTAAGAGGTAAAAACCCAAAAAATAAGGGGAAGATAAGCTTGTCTTCCCCTGTTCTATTATTTTTGTTATTGTCTGGTTTGTTAGCTTCTTTGAGTCTTTGGCGTAACATTTGCCGTTGCTTTTTCAGTTGCCGCTTCCTGGCAGAACCGCCTCTACCTTTGTCATTCCTGCCTTCTTTACGGGGAGACTCCCATCTTTTCAGGCGCATAAGTTTTTAACCTCTCTATTTAGTTGTTTGGTAGTGGGCAGGAGGAGAATCGAACTCCTATGACCGTAAGGCCGCCACATTTTGAGTGTGGTGCGTCTACCAATTCCGCCACCCGCCCGTTACATCTAACTTAACTATTGTACTCTAGTTGAGGGATTTTGTAACAAGTTTAAAAATTAATTTTCAAACTTTTTCTAGGATAATACGTCTAATAACTAGAATATAAGGCTTAAAAGCGTGGCAAGGTCAATAAACTAGGGTCGATATCCTGTAGTTTGGCACAGCCGCTAAGTGCCATCCCCACATTTAGCTCATCCTGTAGTAGTGAGATGACGTGAGATACACCGACTTGTCCTGCTACTGCTAGTCCCCACAAAACAGGTCTTCCAATTAGTACTGCTTTTGCTCCTAATGCCAGAGCTTTGAGGATGTCTGTACCCCTGCGAATGCCTCCATCCAGCAGCACTTCTACTTTACCATCTACTGCTGCTACTATTTCAACTAGGGCTTCTATTGAAGCGATCGCACCATCGAGTTGTCTGCCACCATGATTAGAAACAACAATTGCTTTGGCCCCATATTCTACAGCCCGCACAGCATCATCTCCCCGTAAAATTCCTTTGATAACTAAAGGTAGTGGAGATAAAGATTGCAACCATTCCAAATCATCCCAAGTTACTGCTGGGTTTAGCTGTTGGGCAAAATAGGTAAATAACCCAGATTCGCCTTTTTCATGGGAAATATCTAGTCCTGAGATGGTGGCGAGATTAGCCAGATGTAAGTCTGTGGGTAAGGCAAACTCGTTACGTCTATCTCTTTCGCGTTGTCCGAGAACTGGTGCATCTACAGTCAGGCAAAGCGCTTTGTAGCCTGCTTTATAGGCTTTTTCTACCAAAGCACGAGTTAATCCTCGGTCTTTATGGATATAAAGCTGAAACCATCGCAGAGAATCTGGAAATTTATCACACGCAGTCGCTACTTCTTCAATGCCCTTTGTGGCCATTGTACTTAATACCATCCCCACACCAGCTGATGCCGCAGCTAGAGCGGTGGCTACTTCTCCGTCTGGATGGGCTAGACATTGAAAGGCCATTGGCGCAATTAATATAGGTAGTTGCAGGGGTTGTCCTAGAATGGAGGTAGTGAGATTGCGATCGCTAACATCGACTAATACCCGAGGTCTTAACTTGACTCGCTCAAAGGCAGCACAATTATCTCGTAATGTGATTTCGTCCCAAGCACCACTGCTATAGTAATCAAGGGTCATTTGAGACAGATGCTCTTTTGCTAGCTTTTCGTACTCAAAGAGATTTATGGGTTGAAAGCGATGGTCATTGGATACAACTGTCATGGTAGCGGCTGTGGGTTAACCAATATGATGTTTTTTAATCCGATTGTCTGATTGAACTATTTTTTAGTAACTGAGTTCTTTTAAAGGAACCTATCTAATAATTCTTCCCTAGATAGTTGCAGTAATAAAGGAGTAAATTCTTCTGGAGATAATGCCAATAAAGCTTCAGTAATTCCTCTTAGTTCTGCATCTAAAGAACCAAAGCGAACTCGCAACAAATTTTCTATAACATTACGACGTTCTGCTTGAATTCCTTCTTGAATTCCTTCGTGGATTCCTTCTTCTTTAACTTCTGCTAATTTTTGCTCGTAAATAGGTGATAAACGCATAATTAAAACTCTATCCTCCTCGTCTATATTTTGATTGAATTCTAAGGTAGTCTTTAAATTCAATAATAAATCAATTGCTTTGGAACGTAAGGGATTATTTGGGGGAAGTGCTTCTAGTTCGTCTATAGCTTGTTGCTGGACTCTTCCCTTACCTAAAATTCTCAACCATAGCGTTTCTTCTGTACACGGTAATTGGTGAATTACCACAATTGCTGTTCTAAAGTAATCGCCTAAAAAATGTACTCCTATTCCCCAATTTTCCTGATCTAGGTTAGTTCTAAAACCATCTAGTATAGATTCAGAAGCTGTGGGTGACAAAATCCACAAACGTGGCAAATCTGATTCTGCAAGCCGACTTTTATCGCCTTTAGCATGACGTTTTACTTCAGCAAAGATATCAAATAGTTTATTTATACAACTGCGGATTTCCGCAATTGTCGCCGCATTTCTAAATGGTTCAACTAATGCAGGTTCAGCCGCAAATTTCCCTAACAGCCCTAATTCGATTGGATTTTTTGTGGATTGGGGCAGAGGTACAAAATAAACATCAATCTCTCGGATTTGGGCTGGAACTTTCCGACTGGTTTCCACTTCTCCCAATGGCTGTAACAATTCTTTAAGATAGTCTTTGGCGAATTGGTCGTAAGGGAACCTGGTCAAGTCGCTTCGCTCCAATTAAAAATTATTAATTAAAAATTCCAAGATGCTTTAGAACGAGCCAGCGCTGCGGTATCAGTGGGGGCTTGTAGCTAAAATTAATTAAAAATTATTCTTCTTGATTAATTTTTAACTTTTAATTAAAAAAGCTCATTAGCTGATTTTTGGGGTGAACCAGTATTTTACATCACAGTGCGATCGCATCATTAGTAACTCTACCAGTTTCGCCAGCCGCCTTTGGGTGCTACTTCATTACTTGTAGACTTCAATCCATGAGTTTGGATTAAAGATTGGTATTCTGTGCTGCTTGCCCAACGGTCAATTTCTCGCGCCCGCAACACTGGCACTGGATGGGTTAATTGGGCTGTTCGGGCGGTTTTGACCATTTCGCCTAATTCGGTCTTGCTAATGTCATCGTAAGCGCGAGCTTGGGCAACAAAGGCATCGAGATTCAGTTGTGGCGCTAAAGTTGGGGAACCACCCGCCAGCTTCATCAACACGGACATGACAACTTTGGGGTCTTGGGTTGCTAGTAAGGCGGCGCGATCGCAGGTAAACTCAGCACAGCGTACCCATTCTAAAAGTTGTGCCTGTATCGCTTGAGCAACAAAGGTTCCGACATTGGGCACAATCGCCGCAGCTAATATTAGTAAATTTACAGGCGTTAAGTAAACGCTATGGTCACACTTGAGATGTCCCAACTCGTGGGCAATTACTGCCTGGATTTCCTCTGGGGTGAGGATATCAATTAGGGATGTGTGTATCACCACAAAGGGCTGCTTACCGCGCACAGCAAAAGTATAGGCGTTGGGAGCCGGATGTTGCCGGACGTACAACTGGGGAGGTTCTATATCCAAAATTTTACAAGCGTCTAACAATAGCTTGTATAAATTGGGCAGTTGATTTTCACCCACCAGAATGCTGGAAGCAATATTTTCTACATAAAAAACCTGCTCTGCCATTGGCCCAAGCCAATTTCGTACCAACATATCTATGCCTGGTATTTGCTTGAGCGTTTTAGTAGCTTCCAGGTCTAATGGATGACGAAATGAGTCAGCTTTTAAACCAATCAGAGGGGTTTTGAAGAAAGACATAGTGCAGCAAGCTATAAAAAACACAACTATGGAATCTGGCTAGTTAAATAAACAGCCACCCACAGTTAGTATAACGATTCAACCAGGTTGGACAGGGGGAGTGAGGGGAGAAAATTTTACCTTGTCTCCCTCATTCCCCTTATTCCCGCCTCAGTCTCAATCTATCAATTTCCTGACTTTTAACGGTGGAAAACCTCTCTCTAAATCTCTCTCCTACAAGGAGAGAGACTTTGAATTTTCCCCCTTCCCGACAAGGCTATCCATTACCCGGATCTTTCTCAACATTTGCGAGAGTATTCACTCACGTTTTTTCTAACCCTGATTCGTTCGTTGTTAATTCTCAATAAAAACCTAATTTTAGCGAGAATATTAAGAGCCAATTTGTCAAGTATGTCTCACACCTCAGTGTTGAAGATGCCTACAAAACAAGGGTTTCAAGATTGTAAAGAAAGATGTGACTAATGGATAGCCGACAAGGGAAGGGGGCTAGGGGGTTAGGTTTTTCATGGGCTTTTCCACACAACCTGAATTGTCAGATCAATTTCAACTCGACAGGCTACTGATGCTGGGAGCGATTTCGGCATCTGCTGATGTTTCACCCACACGAAGGATTTTAGCTCCCAATTGCTGCAACTTCATATCGAGCCGATCATAGCCGCGATCGAGATGCTGCAATCCTTGAATGGTAGTTTTTCCTTCTGCTGCCAGTCCTGCTATGACTAGCGCTGCCGATGCTCGTAAGTCTGTACCTAATACTGGTGCGCCAGACAATTTTGGCACTCCCCGAACGAAAGCAGCGTTGCCTTTAACACGAATGTCTGCCCCCAAGCGGTTTAATTCTGAGGCATGACGCAAACGATTTTCAAAGACGGATTCGTTAATCACGCTGTCGCCTTCGGCCAATGTCAGCAAAGCCATGAACGGCGCTTGCATATCTGTGGGAAAACCTGGATGGTATTGAGTTTCAATATCCGTTGCCTTGAGAGTTTCCGCCGGTAGAATACGTAAGTGTTCAGGCTTTTCCTCAATTATTGTCACTCCAATATCCCGCAGCTTCGCAATCACTGGTATAAGGTGTTCTGGAGCCACTGGCGATAGGAGAAGTTCGGAACGGGTAATTGCTGCTGCCAGCAAAAACGTTCCGGCCTCAATGCGATCGGGAATGATACTGTAGTCAACAGAATGCAGCTTGGGGACTCCTTCGATAATAATCCTGCTACTCCCCGCCCCTTTGATCTTCGCTCCCATCGCGTTACAGAAGTTAGCTAAATCAACTACTTCCGGTTCTCTGGCTGCATTTTCGATGATCGTTTCGCCCTCTGCCAGGGTAGCCGCCATCATCAAATTTTCTGTCGCTCCGACACTGGCGATATCTAAGTAAATCTTCGCACCTTTTAATCTTCGGCTGCTACCAGGGACGTAGGCATTACAAATGCCATGCTCAATCTGCACCTCAGCCCCCATCGCTTGCAGTCCCCGAACATGCAAGTCAACTGGTCTTGCCCCAATAGCACAACCGCCTGGTAAGGGCATCTGTGCTACTCCCAATCTTGCTAGAATCGCACCAATGGCGAAGAAACTCGCCCTCAGTTGGGTAACTAGTTCGTAGGGAGCTTTTGATGTTTTAATTTCGCTGGCGTTGATGTCTAAAATATCGCCTTGCCGCGTTAAGCTTACACCCAAAGCTGACAACACCTGACCCATCCGGTCTACGTCCGCCAATAAGGGGACATTGCGGATACGACAATCGCCCGGACACAGCAAGGCTCCAGCCATGATTACCAGTGCTGCATTTTTTGCCCCGCTAATTTTCACATGACCACGCAAAGGATGCCCGCCCCAAATTTGCAAAACTGAGGAGTCTGCTTCGGGAGCTATTTTTGCATCTGGTAAGCTGGTAGAAGGATTGATAAGCCTACCTCCAAAAGTAATACGTATTTTATATGTTTGAAGTTGGTTTTGATTCTACATTAAAGATTCAAATTGTCCACATTTTAAAGCAACATCTTGCAAAAAAAAATTGTTTTTTGGTGAAAAAATCGGGCTGAAAAGAAGCAATAGTATGCTTTTTGAGCTTTTAAAAAATTTAATAAAAACGAAGTAAGAAGTAGTTGTTTTAAGCTAAATTAAATACTCAGTAAAACAACTTAAGTGTTCTCTAAAAATCAATGCTGTACTGTTCAGTTAATATTTTGATTTGACCTAATCTCCTGAAAAAGTCTTTTCCAGTTTGAGCCTCTTAAACGAAGCTTTATGTTTTGACTTGACAAAGGTAAAACATAACGCAATAATAGGAAATTGTCGATAAAGACAAGTGCAAGCGGAACTGGCGGAATGGCAGACGCGCTAGATTCAGGTTCTAGTGCCGCAAGGCTTCCGGGTTCAAGTCCCGGGTTCCGCATAACCAGTGCTGAGTGCCGAGTAGTGAGTGCTGAGAAAGAAAAACTCAGCACTCACTACTCAGCACTCACAACTAAAAAATGTTGACCAGTTTACAAAATTCCTTAGTTAAGCAAATTCGCAAACTCCACTCCACCAAGGAGCGGCACAAACAGCAGTTATTTTTACTGGAAGGGACACACCTGTTGGAAGAAGCTTGTGCGGTAAATTACCCACTAGAAACAGTGTGTTGTACTCCAGATTGGCAAGCAGCGCACTTATCACTATGGGAAGAGGCTTGTAGTAAAAGCGATCGCACCGAAATTGTCAGCGAGGAAGTCTTAAATGCGATCGCTACTACAGTCCAACCTGATGGTGTGGTAGCAACGGCAAAACGAAGAGATAGCCAAACTCAACTACCATTTACTGGTTTAGTTCTAGCTTTAGAAACGGTGCAAGATCCGGGAAATCTGGGTACGATGATTCGCACTGCGGCGGCGGTGGGAGCATCAGGTTTGTGGGTAAGTGGAGATAGTGTAGATTTAGACAGTCCAAAAGTTCTCCGGGCTTCCGCAGGACAATGGTTTCGTCTAGCAACGGCCGTAACCGAAGATTTAAAAGCAACAGTTCAACAAAGTCAGCAAGCAGGAATGCAGGTAGTGGCAACCTTACCCAGTGCGACTTTAACTTATTGGGATGTGGACTGGCGCAAACCCAGTCTGATTTTACTGGGAAATGAAGGTGCTGGATTGTCGGCAGATTTAGCAGCGATCGCAGATCAACAAGTCAGAATTCCTTTGAGTCCTGGGGTAGAATCTTTGAATGTAGCGATCGCAGCCGCTTTAATGTTGTACGAAGCTCGGCGGCAAATGAGACGCGATTAATCGCGTCTGTACAGGAATGAAAGCTCATAACTTTTCTTGGGTTTTTGTCTTTTCTTCGAGATATTGTTCAATATCAGCAACTGCGTCTTCAAGGGCAGCTAAATCAATAGCGATTAAATCTTCATCGACTTCGACTTCACTAAGATTAGTATTATGCAGTTGGGGGAGTTGTGATATTTCTTCTTCCTCATTGGAAATTTCTTGTAAAATATCCTCCAACTGATCGAGGGATTGCTGAAACACTTGATCGGCGACGCGGCGCTGTTGTGGCTGAATTGGCTCCATAATTAATATTGAATTAGAAAATCCTGATTTACTGACCTAATTGTGATTGCAGTTTCTACAGATTTAAATTTTGCACTTATAACATCATAGTTGTGTATTCTTGATCGTCAGCATTACCTGGAAAAAAAATCAATCATTTATTTTTCATGAGAATAATTAAGATTTATTAAATGGCGAATAACAAACCATTTTTAGGTTGTAACACCTGGATTTTGGATTTGCAAAAATTTGTCTAACATGATGCTGGGAATTGGTCGTGGGCGCATTGTCTGTGCATCTACCCAAACCCATAGCGCCTCTGCCGTTACTAACAAATCATCTTGGTTTTGTTTACGAATCTCATAGCATCGGAAGGCACGAGTCCCGCGCATTTCTTTCAACCAGGTAGTGACTTCTAGGGTATCGCCTGCTACTGCCGGGCGTAAATACTCAATTTCTACCCGCCGCATGACAAATACGCCACCTACTTCCCGATATACATCCAAAGTTAAGCCCAGGTATTCTGAATGCTCAATGGCTGCTTGTTCTAGATAGTTTTGGTAGACGGCGTTATTTACATGCCCAAGTGCATCCATCTCATAGTGGCGGACGCGTAGCAGAGTTTTGAACGGTAGCATAGTTTAGTTGGTAGTACGGCACTGTTTTTTACACTTTCTCTATATTAGTTTTTCCATTTCAGTGCTTTTACTACCTCTAAAGCAATTCAAACTTTGGTTGAAAGAAGCGGAGATACTTCGGCTCATAAATTATTTTGAGTCCGCGCAAACTTCTTTGTCTTGGTTAGCTGTAATTCTCTCAACTGGAATAATACAGATATACTGATGTTCGTTATGTCTTATTTATTACAGCATTTTTGCCTGCCATAAAACTGTTAATTGTGTCTATTTTCAAATCTAGATAAATCACAACTGAAAAGTGAAACATTATCAGTATTTAAGTAGTTTTTGATTTAAATAACACCACCTTTTATACTAAGTTAAGAGAAGATTAAGAATTTTCTCAAAATTGCCAAACTTCTAAGTACAAACAGTCATGTATGGCAAAATAAAGTTAAGCATAAACAAATATCTTTTTGTAAATTTTTGTTCGTTTTTTAAATCAGTAATGTTTCAGAGGGAATTGGAAATTGGGCAAACCCAGATTTTTAACGAACAGAATACATGCGTTAGTCGCCAGAATTCAGAAGAAGGTTAAGCGAGTGGCGGATGAATAAAGGGCGTTTTTGCTCCCCCACTAAATCGGAGATTTAGTGGTGCAATAATCGAGTGGTGGGTCTAAATCCCCCACTCATTAATTCTGACTTCTGAATTCTTTTTTAAAGTAGGCTTTTAACCAATAATTTAAAGTTTTCGTCCCAATTATCAATTCCCAATTCCCTAACCGAAAGATTTTGTAAGTTTAATAAAAATTGGAGGTTATAAAATGGCAACTCGGAATAACTTAGTTAGCAATTTTTGGCAAAGAGTACAAAAAGATTCAGTTAGTTGGGGATCATTAGCTCTTTGGATCAGTGGATTAGTTGTTCTATTAGTAATGCTTACCATGTTTTCTAACGCTTAGGTTATTCTAGTTCCTGGGCAACAGCCTGGGAACTAAGATAGGGTACTCTAGAAAACTCAAATTATGAACTACAAACTTTTGGTAACAGTCGTAGTGCTAGCTACTACTAGCTTTGTTACTCCGGTTAAATCTCAAGAGCCTACTACCGACACACCAGCAAAATCAAATCAAGTTTTGAATGCTTGTATCCAAAATCAAGCAGAAACTTTACCGAATCCCTTTAGTGATGTGCCAAAAGACCATTGGGCTTTTAAAGCAGTTATGACTATGCACTACTGCGGTGCATTTCGTAAAGCTACGCCACCAGCTTTATTTAATAAATTGCAACCAACAAATAGCCAGCAGCAACCACAGAAAGAACCGCAGTTTCAAAAATAGGATGTTGCTAATTTAAAGATATGAAAACATCGCGTACATATAAGTTTGAGTAGTATCTAACTCACGTCAAAATAGAATTTATCTCGGCAATTATGCAAGATAGATTGATATGCGTCAAATTGTGCTATATGCAAAAAATATGCTATTCGGCATTTAATGGTATTTTCGCCTTTTGAAACAGCTGCTCAACAGTAAATTCCAGTCCCTCGAATAGGGAATCTGTGAGTAATTCGTCTCCCATATAAGTTTGTGGTGCTGCATCTGGATAAAAAACAGTAATACTTCTGGCTTTACTATCTACCACCCACACCCGTAGCACCTTAGCATCCAAATAGTCTTTGGCTTTAGCTGCCATTTGTCCAAAGGTTTGTCCTGGCGAAATAATTTCAATCACCAAATCGGGAGGAACAGAACATGCTCCTTCTTGATCCCATTCAGGGGGTAAACGTTCATTGGAAATATATAAAATATCCGGTATTGGCATCCAATCTCGCCCTCGACGGGTTAAGGCGATAGCTAATTCTGGACAAACTTCTCCTTTTCCCTCACAGCATTGCTCAATCAAATTGAGAAGTGCGCGAGTAAGTTTAGAGTGGAATTTTTTTGGTGACATTTTAGGAATTGCTTGACCGTCAACAAGTTCATAAGTTATATCTCCTTCGCCGGGTGGAAGATTTAGGAACTCTTGCAAAGTTAATTGATTTTTAGCTTGGAGTATCATGGCTCAGTAATTCGTAATTCGTAATTCGTAATTCGTAATTGAAGAACAGAGTAACTAATTTTTATTCTGATTCCTGAATTCTTTTTTAGATTGTTCACATTTCCTGCAAAACTTGCCGAATGATATCTGATGGCACTTCATCGGTAACTGTAACTACACCAATCTCTGTTGGTAAAACAAACCGTACTTTCCCTGCTTTGACTTTTTTATCTAGTTGCAACGCTTCAATAATTGCTTCAATATCTACCCCAGATGGTAACTGAGTCGGTAAACCCGTTTTTTGAATTAAAGCATTTTGACGTTCTGTATCTTCTTTTTGCCACATTCCCAATTCCACAGCAATTTGACCGGCTGCTACCATACCAATAGCCACCGCTTCACCGTGATTCACTAGACGATAACCAGTCAAGCTTTCTACTGCATGACCGATGGTATGCCCATAGTTGAGAATTGCGCGTAATCCGCCTTCTTTCTCGTCTTTGCTAACAACGTCAGCTTTGGCTTGACAAGAACGCATTAAAATGCTGTCTATTAATTCAGGTTTTACATAGCGGAGTTGGTCGAGCCGTTTACTTGCTTCCAACTGGGCAAATAATTCAGCATCCCAAATTACACCGTACTTAATAACTTCTGCCATTCCTGCCCGAAATTCGCGCATTGGAAGAGTTTTTAAAACATCTGGGTCAATCAAAACCAAGCGCGGTTGATGGAATGCCCCAATCAAGTTTTTACCGTGGGGATGATTTACGCCAGTTTTGCCACCAATTGCCGAATCTACCATCGCCAAGAGAGTTGTAGGCACTTGGACAACATTAATGCCGCGCAGCCAGGTTGCGGCGGCAAAGCCAGTCATATCGCCAATGACACCTCCACCCAAAGCCACCATCGTCGCAGAACGTTCTAGGCGATTTTCTAAGGCGACATCGTAGAGTTTTTGGATGGAATTGAGGGTTTTGTAGCGTTCACCAGGCGGTAAGGTGCAGCTAGCAACTTCAAATCCAGCAGATTTCAGGGATGTAATTGCTCTTTCCCCGTAATGCTTAAAAATTGTCGGATTAGAAACTAGCAGTACCTTCTTGCCTAGCTTCAGATTGGCCATCTGTTGACCTAGTTGATCTAAATTCAAAGATGCGATCGCAATCTCATAAGACTGATCTGGTAAATTTACATTAATTACAGAAGTCATTGCTCAACCCCTAACAAGCGCCCGTGGGCAGTATTCTATCGCAATCTGGGAGTGGGGGGTGAGGGGCAGGGGGCAGGGGGCAGGGGGCAGGGGGCAGGGAGCAGGGGAAGAATAACTATTAATTATTGACTAATGACCAATGACCAATAACTAATGATTCAATAGATTTAGGAAGTATTGTGGAGAAAAATAAATGTTTGCGATTGCAGCTTACATCGGCTTTTTAGCTTTGTTCTTTGGTTTGGCTGTCGGTCTGTTATTCGGTCTGCGGACTGCCAAGATAATTTAACTAAGACTTTTGTGGGGCGGGCATCTTACCTGCCCTCAGTTTATCCAGGGACGGGTGAGACACCCATCCCACAAGAAGATATTTATCCTACAACTGCTGGACTTGCTACCTTCTCCTGTCTTTGGGAAGGCGATCGCATTCCCAAACCGAGTAAATTCAGCATTTCTCGATCGCTATCATAATCTGGACAGGGAGTTGTCACCGTCAACATTTTGTTGTCGTCGCTAGAAAAGATAGAATTGGCTCCTGCCATAAAACAGAAAGCTTGTTCTACTTGAGAAAGTCTGGCTCTACCTGCACTAAGCCGCACATCAGAAGCTGGCATTAAAATTCTGGCTGTGGCAATCATCCGCACAATATCCCAAATGGGGACATCAGGCTGATTTTCTAAGGGTGTGCCCGGCACTTGGGAAAGAATATTAATTGGTACTGACTCTGGATGCGGATGTAAGTTTGCCAGAGTTTGTAACATCCCAACTCGGTCATCGACAGTTTCGCCTAAACCCAGGATGCCGCCAGAACATACGGTAACATTTGTCTGACGGACATTCTCGATTGTGTTCAAGCGATCGCTATATGTCCTCGTGGTAATAATTGTGCTGTAATATTCCTGCGAGGTATCTAAGTTATGGTTGTAGGCGTAAAGTCCCGCTTCTTCTAATTTCTTGGCCTGATTTGCCGTCAACATCCCCAGAGTGCAGCACACTTCTAAACCCATTGCAGTTACATCCTTGACCATTTCCAGGACTTCCTCAAATTGTGAGTTATCCCGGACTTCGCGCCAAGCAGCACCCATGCAAATGCGACTAACACCAGTTTCTTTCGCTTTCTGGGCGATGTTAACAACGGTTTCCTTTTCTAGGAGTGCTTCCGCCTTTACCTCTGTTTTATAGCGGGAAGATTGGGCACAGTAGCTACAATCTTCTGGACAGCCTCCCGTTTTAATGGATATAAGCTTACAAACTTGTATTTTTGTTGGGTCATGATATTGGCGATGCACGCTAGCAGCTTGATAAATAAGCTCTAGCAATGGCGTGTTGTATATCGCCCGAATCTCTAATTCCTGCCAATCGTAGCGTATTCCCACCACATCACTATCCTTCTTGTAGACTGGGCTAAATCTTGAGCTTTCTTTTGGTTGAATTTCCTGCGGTACAGTGTTTAGGCAAAGCGATTTGATTTTATCGAAGTTGTGCCGTGTACTGTGCTTTATCACCCATTGGCTCTCAATCCTTCCGCTCTAGATATTAGACATCAGCTTATCAAGATTTTGGTGGAATGGCAGATTAGCTGTAAAAATACTTACCCTGTCTGTTGAAAATAAGTGAGATTCTCCTCTAACTGCTGCTGTGCAACCGTAGGTATGAGAAAATTTATAAAATTTAAAGAGTGTATTGGGAAGAGATTCCGTCAATTATGATGTCAGAACTGCCACTAATTGTTAGCGATCGCCTATTATTACGAGCGGGGATTCATGAAGATATACCCCAAATTCTCGAATACTTCATTTATAACAAAACTTATCTCACCCCATTCTACCCTCTATGGGCTGATGGTTTTTTCACTGAAGAATATTGGCAATATCAAATAGAGAATAGTTTTTTAGAATTTATTAATGGGCAATCATTAAAGCTATTTATTTTTACCAAAAAAAATCCTACTATAATTATTGGAACTATTAATTTCAGCAATTTTGTCCGAGGAGCCGCTCATTTTTGCTATGTGGGATATAGCCTTGCTGAAAGTAAACAAGGTAAAGGATATATGGCGGAAGGGCTTAAAGCTGCAACCGAATATCTCTTTCAAGAGTTAAATTTTCACCGAGTTATGGCTAATTATATGCCTCACAATCAGCGCAGTGGTAATGTCTTAAAAAGACTTGGATTTGTCATTGAAGGATATGCTAGAGACTATTTGCTAATTAATGGAAAATGGGAAGATCATATTATGACAAGTCTTACAAATACTAATTGGCAACCATCAAAGTTTTAAGTAAGTAGCTACAGTTTTTTTCAGGTAAATAACTTACACATTTAGGGGTATAGCACTGCTGTGCCCTTAAGATCATCTGTAATTTACTAAGTTGCAATCGGCTGTATTTTCTAACAGTGTATAGATACCAAACTTCTTAAACAAGTCCGGTATTTTTGTATTTATGATCAAGTAAAATAAATTCTATCTTCACAAGCATCACAACCAATTAAAGAGTAGGAAACTCCAGCTTAATGTAATTAAGACTAAGTTTCCGAAGACTGGCGGATTTGATCCAAACTTCGGTTAAGCCAGTCTTCATACCAATCATAAAAACTCAAAGGCTGTTCCTCATCGTTATTTGGATGCAAATCATCAGGATCAGCATCATGGAAAGCATGACAAAAACTCAAAGAAGCAGGATATATCCCATTATCATTAGTCCGGTCATCTATCCAAATTTTTCCTGGCTGCTCTCCAGTAATAACTAACATTCCATAAATTCCACAACCATAATTTGTAATGGTGAGAGTGCCCTGAATAAATTTATCATCGAAGTAAGCATCGTCGTTGGCAACAAAATCTGTATTATTCTTGACAATTAAATCCAAATTATTCCATGCCTTTGTTAAAGGAAATGGTTTAGAGAGAATTTCGTAGTTCTCCTGGTATAGGTTTTCCGGGATGACATCTTCATATTCAATCCCCGATAATCCGTATCCTGGCCCCGCACCACCATTGCCAATTTCTAACAGAAAATTTTTATATTCGCTTGGTAGCGTAATATTGTATCTGGATTCAAAAACTTGAATATCTTTGTTACTCAAGCAAGGTTTTAATTGATATTGGTGTGATTCTGAGCCAAAAACCTCAAATGTAGCGTCTAAAATAGCTAATTGAGTTAATTTTTTCTTTAATTGCAAAACTTTATTCATTATCCGCTCTAGGTTTTTGATGGTAGCGCTGTCATATTCTTAGATATGGGTCGCTTTTTGCGTCTATGCTGATGCTGATGCTGGAGCCAGAGGTAGTATTAAAGGAAGAATGAATTATGCTTTGCTCGTAATGACTCTGGCTGAAACTCCAAACTACAAAAATTCTAGCAATCCTTTTCTCTCCCTCAACTACGAAAGCGCCTTAGAATCTCTAGGCGATGACTACTACGACGAGGTTGCAGCAGAGGAATTTCCCCAACACCTCTTGCGTTGGCGTAACGATGCACTATTACCTCTTTTGGGTCTAGACCCCCAAGCAGTCAAAGACGAAGATTTCATCACAGCTTTTGGACAGTTTCAGGGGCGCAAACCCTTGTTAGCATTACGTTACCACGGCTATCAATTTGGTGAATATAACCGACAGTTGGGCGATGGTAGAGGCTTTCTCTATGGGCAAGTACGCGCCACTGATGGCGAATTGTACGATTTTGGCACAAAAGGTTCTGGGAGAACGCCCTACTCCCGTGGTGGCGATGGTATGCTCACGCTCAAAGGTGGGGTGCGGGAAGTTCTGGCTGCGGAAGCATTGCACCAATTAGGTGTACGTACCTCGCGCTGTTTGAGCATGATTGAAACAGGTTTACCCCTGTGGCGGGGCGATGAACCTTCACCTACCCGCTCATCTGTAATGATTAGAATGAGCCGTTCTCATATTCGGTTTGGCAATTTTGAGCGACTGCATTATTTCCAGCGCCCAGATTTAACTAAGAAGTTATTAGACCACGTAATTGAGCAATATTATCGGCACTTAAATAGCGAAGAAGATAAATATGTTCTGTTTTATGCCGAATTAGTTAAACGAGTTGCAGAACTAGTGGCGCAGTGGATGGCGGCTGGCTTTTGTCATGCAGTCCTGAATACTGACAATATGTCGATTACTGGAGAAAGTTTTGACTATGGCCCTTATGCGTTTATCCCGACTTATAATCCATCCTTTATAGCTGCATATTTTGACTATTATGGACGCTATTGTTACGGTAATCAACCAAGTATTTGCCACTTGAATTTACAAATGCTTCAAGAACCTTTAAAGGCAATTATTGATAAAGGCGAAATGGAAGCTGCATTAGAAAGGTTTGCTGAATATTATCGAACTGAATACAGTTCTTTGATGTTGAAAAAGTTAGGTTTTGCGGAGTTGTCGCATCCACAAGCTGCGGAACTGTTGAATCTAACGGTTGAATTTTTGAAGGAGAGCCAGGTTGGTTATCACCAGTTTTTTTATGAGATGGCTCGGACTTTTTCATCGAAATGGCGAGACGAACCAGGTTTTGTGATGAATAATTCAGATATTGTGCCAGTACCCGGTGCGTCAGGAATTTTTGATGATTGGTGTATATTATACAATAAAATATTGAACGATTTTGATAGTGATAACATCGATCTAATTGCTCAGACCTTAGCCGTTAACAATCCAAAAACGGCATTATTAAGACCTGTGATTGAGTCTACTTGGGAAGCAATTGCTCAAGAAGATAATTGGCAACCTTTTTATGACTTAATCGAGGTAATTCAGTCTAGGAAATAGTACAGTTGTGGCTATTTTCTTTTTCATCTAGACAGACTGTTGATAAGACGAATAATCTCATAAGAGACGTTGTAATGCAACGTCTCTAAAACTTACGCACGAGTTAGGAAATAACCTTGCAGTTCCCTGATTTGTAGCAACTGGCGCGACACGGAGAAATGAGAGTTTGGGGACTTCCAAGTAAAAAAATATTTTATCGCTTTAAGGACAGGGGCAAGGAAAGTTGTAGTGAGTTCAGAAAAGTTCAGAAATTGGATAATTTATTTTTTGGAGTTCCCTTGAGAGATATTTTGCATAAATCCTAGCCTCTAAAAACAATTCCGAATTTAATTGCGAGAAAATACGTAGGTTGTTTGTAATAAATATAAAATAAAATTTTATTCAGCATTGGTGGGTAGAAATTACGACTACACAGACAAAACTCTCAAGTTGTGATAATCGGAAAACTTGCTTCAGTTTTATCTTTGCCTGTGCGGGTTATTTTTTTAGCCGATGCAGGTAGATTTTATTGGTGTAGTAGCGAATTATTATATTCACCACATTGTTTCTAAATCTATTTATAGCATCTAAGAAAATCTGAAAGAAATGAACCAAATATACATATCATACGCATGGAAAGATAACAAGAGTGAATTAGGTTGTCAACGCGAAGAATTAGTCGATAAAATTTGTACCGCACTTATTTCAAAACGTTACAACTTAATTCGCGATCGCAACTATTTAACGCTAGGTAAGAGTATACACGACTTCATGCAGGAAATCGGGCGTGGAAACTATATAATTGTCGTTGTCAGCGACAAATATTTGCGATCGGAATACTGTATGTTTGAAGCTGTTAAAATAATGAAATGCAAAGATTATGAACAAAAAGTTTTTCCAGTTGTTTTACAGGATGCTAATGTATATACCAAAGAAGGTCAGAGCGATTACATAAATTACTGGAAGCAACAGAAAGAAAAACTCAAAGAACTCATCGGTTCAGAACTATCTCTTAATGAAGATTCAGCAATGCATAATGTTGCTGAAAAAATTATAGAAATTTCCCAAAAAATTGATGAGTTTATGTTTTTTATCTCGGATAAATTAAGCATAGATCCCTCTATCAATTTTAATGCATTTATTAATCAGCTTACTGATGCTATTAAAGATGATGCTGTTAAACTTAGAAGCAAAAAGAGCATTTTAGTTGCAGGAACAGGAGGCTTTAATATTCCTGACGAAATCAATTGGTGCGCTCAAAAACTTGGTGAGAAAATTGCAGAATATAACTATAACTTGATAACAGGTGGATGGGATGGAGTAGATTATGTTGTAGCTGAGAAGTTTGCCGAAAAAATCACGCAACAAAATATCCGCCTAACCGATAAGTTAACACACGTTGTTCCACGAGGAAAACAACCTGTATTTAAGGGTGGAAAAGTCGAATACACCGAGTTAGGTATTAATGAATGGCTCGATTGTTTGCGATATTCAGATTTGGTGATTCTTGTGGGAGGTGTTGGTGGAACCTATGAAACTTATCTGTATGCTAAACAAGAGAAAATCCCGGTGATTCCTATTGTATGTACTAATGGTGATGCCAAAAAGGTGTTCGATGAAATGCTGGCAAATTGGGATAGTAAGTTAATGGGGAATATCTTACCAGAAAAATTTAAATCACTGAATCAATATATCAACGATCCATCAACAGCAGAAGATGTAGTCAATGATGTAATGGATATTGTTAACGAAATTATTTTTGCAAAAATGATGTTAAATGCCCAGGAAAGCTCACCTGATTTGGTATCAAGTTAACTTGACAATTGAGTAAGAGAAATGGGAAAACTTCAATGCTGTTGTCACCAATATCAGGAGTCAGCATTGATGTCAGATGGCTTTGATACTAAATCTGCTAATGCTCTGAAAAATCCTAGTGGTGAGAGAAAGCCCACAGAAATTTAGAAATGGCAAATGTTTTCGGAGAGTGACATCTTGCACCTAGCCCTAGCGATTAGAAATCGCGGCTATACAAACGAAGTCCGCCTGCGCGGACTAACACAAAACCAAGGCTTTTCAACCTGCGGAGGCAGGTTTTGTCTCGTGTAGCCGCGACTTCTAGTCGCCTGGTGCAAGATATAAGGAGAGTGACAGAAGCTTTTTGAAAGGCTGCTATCCCTTCTTTGCAAGCCATGTCAAATCCGACTTGTATCCCACTCATAATAAAACTTTTTGCCAATTATGTTCCCGGACGAGAGCGAATATGATCGGGTATATGATGGCGATCGCCTAATATTTCTAACAAAGGGCCATGAACATCAAATTTAACCATACTTACCGACGCGACCAAAATATTCACCCGATAGCGATAGCGTCCCAAATCAATGCCCAGTAAACTGCAAAGCAGAATCCGAATCGTGGCTTTATGGGAAACTACTAAAACATTACCTTGGTGATGTTTTTCTTGAATTTCAGCAATTACAGGCATAGAACGGTTAGCAATATCTACCGCAGTTTCTCCACCTAGTGGTGCATTCCAAGCGGGTTCTGTCAACCATTTTACATAGTTTTCTGCGTAATTCTCTTGAGCAAAGGATTTACTCTTCCTTTCCCATTCGCCATAACTACCTTCTCTAAGTCCGTCACGCAACTGCATATCCATACCGATAGCATCGCAAAATGGCTTGGCAGTTGCTATTGTGCGCTTCATCGGGCTAACATAAACAGCCTCCCACTTCAATTTTTGATAAACATCGGCAAAACCGGATGCCATCTGCATCCCCTCTGTTGTCAACTCCGCATCAGTTTCACCGCAGAAGTTACCACTTTGACTAAAAGTAGTTTCTCCATGTCGCAGTAAATATAAATTGAGTGTCATAGCTTATATCGCGTTTGGGATAAAGGAGTTGGTGCAAACGTAAAGTACCATCAATCTCGCAATCAAATATGTGACACTAGGACAAAATAATCAACCAAAAAAGTCAATCAAAGACAAACTTTTGAAATCAAAGATAAAAGTAGCGGTTTCAGCTAGTACTAGGATAGTGCGTTAGCCTCCGGCATAACACACCCTACAAAATGGGATTTGGGGTAATTAAATTATTTGTGTGTACACCATAAGACACAGACAGAGGTAAGAGGAATAATTATTATACAAATTTTTAAAATTATTAAGTTTGGGTATTAAAGTTTTCAGTTCTGCTGATTCCCTACCTTTAACTAAATTGCTGGGCATAAAACCGCGCGTAGCGATGCTCTAGGGCTAATAATTCTTCATGGGTTCCTGATTCAACAATTTGTCCCTGTTCGAGAACTAAAATACGATCGCACCTTCTCACGGTTGATAAACGATGAGCAATAATAAATACCGTGCGTTTTTGCATCAATCTTTCCAGCGCTTCCTGTACCAGTGCTTCTGACTCAGAATCTAATGCTGATGTCGCTTCATCAAGAATCAATATTTGAGGATTGAGCAGAACAGCACGAGCGATCGCAATTCTTTGTCTTTGTCCCCCTGATAAGTTTACCCCACGTTCGCCTATCCAAGTTTTATAACCCTCTGGTAGTTGGCTAATAAACTGATGAGCATTAGCAATTTTTGCCGCCTCTTTCACTGCTTTTATGTCAAAAATATCTTGTCCAAAGGCGATATTTTGGGCAATTGTCCCAGAAAACATGATGGTTTCTTGAGGAACAATCCCGATTTGTCGCCGCAGACTATGCAGCTTCACATCCCGAATATCAACATCGTCAATGAAAATTTGACCAACTTCCGGGTCGTAAAAACGCGGGAGAAGGTTGACAAATGTGGTTTTACCAGCACCCGAAGCACCCACAAGAGCGATCGCTTCACCTGGTGATACCAATAAACTGATATCTTTTAATACGGGTTCACCTGGCTTATAGGCGAAGGAAATATGACGATATTCTACTTTGCCTTTGACTGGAGGGAGAGCGATCGCATTTATCTTTTCGATTACCGTTGGCTGAATTGCCATCAATTCAAAAACGCGATCAACAGATGCCTCACCCTGCTTAAATTCGTTGTAGTTGTTAGTAGTATGAGCGATGGGATCAATTAACAGCGCCGCCGCCGCCAGATAGCTGAAAAAATTCGCCACTGATAAGTTATTTTGGGAAATTTGCCACGCTCCCACAATCAGCAACGATAACGCACTTAAGGCTTCCAGAAATCCGATGATGGGAATCTGAATCGCTTTCAGACGTTCGGCTGAGTATTTAGCTTTGAGACTGCGTTCTGCTTCATGGCCAAAGCGGGCGATTTCGTAATTTTCGGCAGCAAATGCCTGTACCAAACGAATACCGTTGAAAACTTCCGCGAGGATAGCTGATAAACCCGATACGCGATTTTGACTTTTTAAGGAATACTTGCTCAAGCGTTCGCCAAACCAGCCAATTAAAAGACCCATCAGTGGCGCAACAATCACCGTTGCTAGTGTCAGTTGCCAATTCAGGTAAATCATGTAAATCGGAATTGCCAACAACTGCAAAATGCAGGGGATAAAGTCGTGGAATCCTTTATTTACGACTTCGCCAACCCGGTCAACATCTTCGGTGAGGCGGTAAGATAAATCACCTGCTTTTGCGGTTTCAAAAAAGCTGAGATTTAGCTTTTGCAGATGGGCGTAGACTTGCTGGCGGAGATGAAAAGCAACTCTCAAAGAAGCTTTCGCCATGTACATATCTTGTATAGACTGAAACAAGCCTCTGACAAGAAAGACTAAGGCACAACTGCCAGTTATTTGAGCGATCGCTACTACATTACCTTGAGCAAAGGGAATTGCCAATCTACCGGCAAGATTTATCAACACTAATGTCGCCAGTACGTATCCGAAGATGCCAATAAGTCCCTTGGTGATGGTTCGCCACTGGAGGTGGATATAAGGCAGTAGTTGCCAGTAATTAGAACGGGTTTTCAAGCTCGAAAGTCCACAGCGATATTTTACTTTGTTTGACGCTAGCAGTTTTTGGTGAGTTTCTGAAAAGTTAACTCATTAGTTACAAACTGTTTTAGCCTTCATCGTGGAGTTTCCCGGTGTTCTTCTATTATTAAAGTGGAATGTTCATTCGAGGGGTCTTGCTTTATGAAACTGGAAGAGTATTTCAACGCACTTGCACCAAATGACACTAAAAAATAGAATTGATAAATTAATCAAACTTAACATCTTAAAGAGGGTTAGTTATGAAAACCGAACACGAACGCGAACAATTAATCAAAGCTATTAACGTACTGCTAAACCAAGCTTACGACAGTACCCTAGATGAAATTTATGCACTACTTCAACAAATCGAAGATGAAGAGGAAGAAAACGATTTAAAAGCCTATCATGCTGCTATAAGTGATGTAGAAAATAATAGTCTTATCTCGTGGGACGATATTAAAAAGGAAATCGCTAATGAAAGAAAAAAGGACGTAGCGTGACTTACGAAATTAAATTTACTAAAGGTGCTAAGAAAATGTTTAAAAAATTATCTCAAGAATTGCAAGATCGCATACAACCCAAAATAGATGAGTTGTCTATAGAACCACGTCCCAATGGAGTTAAAAAATTACAAGGTGAAGAAAATACATACCGAATTAGAGTAGGCGATTATCGAGTTATATACGATATTTTCGATGATGTTTTATTGGTAAATGTTATAGATGTCGGGCATCGTAATAAGGTTTATAAGAATGAAAGTTGACAAACAAAGAAATATTAGAGCTATCGCCTACAGTGTCTTCACTATAAGTACTGAAACGAAATTAATTACACGCAATTCAGGCGTGAAACCCTTGTGCAGACTAAAAAATTAGCTCTTTCCTTACTTGTAAGGAAAGAGCTAGACTAATCTTGAAATTTAATTACGAATTACGTTAGCGTAGCGGTAGCGAGTCCGCGTTCGCTTTTAGCGTCTCGTAGAGAGCGTCATTACGAATTACGAATTACGAATTAATATCCGCCTTCTTCTTCGTATTCTGGCTGCCTTTCCTTGACTTTCTTAGGAATATTCACAGGCTTCGGCTCATCTTCCCAAGCATCGCCCTCTACGTCGTCATAATCATCGTATTCATCAACATAAGGCTTGCTGTAAGGCTGGGCTTCATACTTTAGCGGCTGCGGTTGTTGATACCTGTCGCTACCTGTTGCTTCACTCCAGTTATCTTCTTCCTCGTCTTCTTCGTACTGAATAGACTCATACTGCCGCGCCTTCATTACCTGACGCTGTGGCCTTTCTTCTTCCATATAGTCTTCATTCCATTCCTCTTCCCGCGCTACGGGTTCGGGAGCGCGAGTTCTTTGCTTGGATGGCTGTAATGGCACTCCAGGAGGGAGTTGATTACCTGGTGCAACTTGGCGGGGTGGAGTATAGCCGCCGTATTCTGTATCTTCATCACGCTCCCACGGCGCTTTACCGATACCCAGGCGCTCTAGTAAACCAGTTGTCAACTGATTCACCCGTTCTTCGGCTCCTTCAAATACAATCAATCTATTGGGGCCAGTGCTGACAATTTCATCCACTGAGAACTCGTAAGTACTCAAAAATTGGTCGGGAATTTGGGGCAATCCTAAAGAAGCGATGACTATGGAGTTAAGCTTCCCGGTTTCGCCGTTGAACTTAAAGCCCCGAACTTTGCCTAGTACTTCACCTGTTTCTGTAATTACTTCCCAGCTAATCAGATTGCTGAGAGATTCAACTTCAATATCTTCAATTACATCTTCGTTATCAACTAAGATGACATCACCAATCTGGTTGATGTTGTTGAGGTACATATAGCGCGGTATGCCCGAAATGGAGATCAGGCTGTCTCGCAAACCAAGAGCCACAACCTCTCGTTGATCAATATCAACCCATACTTGACTGATGATGCCTAGCCGCTTGCCGTTGTCGCGGGTAATCACCTGGGTGTTTAATATATCGGAACGTCTAATTATCTGTTCGGAGGTCATTCTATACCGAGTCCTGATCTCGAATCCGGTTTGTCTATACACTATTATTAACAAAAACTCAAGCAGATGTATTGGATGATTGTAATTTAATCCCCAAAACTTGAGTGTAAGCTCCTCGTGCTTGAGTAACGCCGATTGTGCGTTCGGCTGATTCTATCATCGGACGACGCAAACTCACAACTATAAATTGCGCTTGTTGTGACTGTTGTTTGATCATTTTAGCTAATCGTTCTACGTTTGCTCCATCTAAAAACATATCCACTTCGTCAAAGGCGTAAAAGGGCGATGGGCGGTAGCGTTGCAGGGCAAAGATAAAGCTCAAGGCTGTAAGTGATTTTTCTCCCCCAGACATGGAAGCTAGGCGCTGTACGGGTTTACCTTTGGGGTGCGCGACTAAATTTAGTCCACTGCTAAAGGGATCTTCGGGATTTTCGAGTTGTAGGAAGCCGTCGCCGTCGGAAAGAATGGCAAAAATTGATTGAAAGTTTTCGTTGACAGCATCGAATGCTTCTTTAAAAGCAAGTTGCCGCAATGTGGTAAAGTTTTCAATCCGCAAAAGTAATTCGGTGCGTTCCCCTTCTAGGGTTTCTAATTTTTGCGTCAGTTCTTGGAGGCGGTTTTGAGTGCGTTCGTATTCTTCCAACGCCAGCATATTCACCGGTTCCATTGCCTGTAAGCGTTTGGTAAGCGATCGCAATTCTTTCTGCAATTCTTCCAAATCTACCTTATCTGGAACCTCCGGCAAAGGATTTGGTAATTCTGCTCCCATATCCCGCAACTGGCTTTGCAGTGCAATTAGTTCCTCTCGCCGTTTCTCTTGGGTTTCTTTGAGTTTTTCGATTTCCCATTGCAATTGTTGTTGGCGTAAAAGATGCGATCGCACTTCTAGTTCTGTAGCGTCGCGTTTTTGTTTCTCTTCACCCAAATTCTGCTCCATTTGATTTAACGATAAACGGGTTTGGGTTATTTGGTCGTTTAGCGTTGTAATTTGTGCAAAGACGCGATGAATCGCGTCTCTACAAGAGGTTTGTTGGGTTTCGTATTCGGTGATTCGCGTTTCTGCTTCCTGGATTTTTTCTTGCGATCGCTGTTGCTGATTTTCCAAATTTTTTAATCTTTGTTCAGCTTCGCGTAATGTTGTCTCACGTTGTTGCAATTGTTGCTCTTGAATTTTAATGGTCGCCTGGATTTGTTGCCATTCACTGGGAGTTTGAGACGCTTCCAACTCTGCTAAATCGTGTCGCAATTCTTGCAACTGAGTTTCTTGTCCAGGTAATTCCCGATCTAATATTTCTAATCGGGATTGAGCAGTGGCTAACTTTTCGCTGTTTTGGGCGAGTTGCGATCGCGTCCCCTCTAATTGCACTGTCAAATTCTTAATGTCTTTTTGCAACTGTTCCAATTGCAACTGCTGTTCGCGCCGCGCCTGTCGCGCTTCTGCGAGTTCTTGGGTGAGTTTTTTGGCTCTGACTGACAAAGTTGCGATCGCTTCAGTACAACGCTCTAAAACTCGCTCAATATCCACCAAACGACTTCTCAAAGCGATCGCTTCATCAGATTCCGCCGCCTCACCCGTACCAAACCGCAAGGCTGAACGATTGCTGTTACTACCACCAGTCATTGCACCGCTAGTTTCTAATAACTCTCCGTCTAAGGTGACGATGCGATACAATCCTAAATTTTTCCGCGCCGCCTCCAGGCTGGAAAATACGACGGTGTTGCCGAAAACATAGCTGAATACATCTTTGTAACGGCGATCGCAATCGACTAAGTTCACAGCATAGTTAACGAAGCCACTGGCGAAACGCAGCGTTGCATCTTGAGTAAATTTAGGTGCGTGAATTTTATTTAGTGGTAAAAAAGTCGCTCTCCCGGCACGCTTCTGTTTGAGCAATTCAATACCGGCTGCGGCTACACTATCATCTTCCACCACAATATGTCCCAAGCGTCCACCGGCAGCCATTTCTAAAGCTAGTTGATGGCGGGGTTCAACTTTTCCTAACTGTACAACCAAGCCACAAAGTCCAGGCATTCCCGATTGTAAAATAACTTTACTCGCTTGGGTTCCTTGAACTTCTTGCTGTGCTTGCGTTTGCGCCTCGATTTTATCCAACTGGCGTTGTTTTTCCCGTTGTTCAAAAAGTAAGCGTTTTTGAGTTTCCTGTTGGATTTGCAGTTCTTGTTCTGTGGCTGAGAGATTTTGGGCTAAATTCTGGATGGGTTCGCTAGAGGCGTTAAATTCCGTTTCAATTTGACTACAGTCGGTTTGTTTTTGGGCTAATAGGGGTTCGTCACGTTCAATTAACTGGGTTTGTTCGGAAATTAATTGCTGTAACTGATTATTGCGTTCTGTGAGTTGTGCTTTTTCGGTGCGTTGCGGTTCTAGAGTTTGCAGCAGAGTTTCAATTTGACGGTTGAATGCCGTTTGTTGCTGCACCCACGCTTCGGAAGCTGAGGCGATTTCGGCGGCGGCTTCGCGGGAGGTTTCTAGAGATTGGTGGGCTTCATTCCTTTGGTGTTGGGAAGACGCGATGAATCGCGTCTCTACAATGTGTGTTTCGGCAATTTCTTCTAGGGAATGACGGTGTTTTTGAATATCTTGCTGAGTTTGAAGCAGACGTTTGGCGGTTTCTTGGGAAGCTGTTTCTAATTCCGTTAGCTGACGTTGGAGTTGTTTTCGTTCGGCTTCTTGGGTGGCGAGGGTAGATTGTACCGCCAAAAGTTCATCTTCTCCCAATGCTTTGACATGGGCATTGAGTTGTTCAAGTTCGGCAGTTTTTTGGACGATTTCGGAATTTAGATTTGTGAGTTGGGTTGAGAGTTCAGTAGAATTGCGATCGCCTGTTTGAATTTCATGAACTAACTTTTCTTGTTGTGCTTGTAGCGATCGCCATGATAAAACAGCTTCCCAGGATTGTTTCGCTAGAAATTCCGTGCGGAGTTTTTGATATTTCTCAGCTTTAGCACGATCTTGGGCAAGGCGATCGCGCTGTGCAGTTAATTCTGTTTCAATAATCCGACAGCTATCTTCCTTTTCCTTCACCTCATCTAAAGTTGATTTGGCTTGAATGATTTTGCGATCATACGCCGCCACCCCTGCCAATTCATCAATAATTTCCCGCCGTTCTCGCGCATTCATCGAGATAATGCTGGTGACATCCCCTTGCAGCACCACGTTGTAGCCTTCAGGATAAACCCGCAGGTTACTTAATTGCTGATGCAACTCTGTCAGCGTGCAAGCTTCACCATTGATATAGTAATTCGACGTGTAACTTCCTTGATGAGTGACTCGCAGCCTTCTAGTAACACTCCACTCAGCCGATTTTGGATTTTGGATTTCGGCTTCGCTCAGTCGAGCGATTTTGGATTTTGGATTTTCTTCCCCTGCCTCCCCTGCCTCCCCTGCTTCCCCTGCCTCCTCTACTTCCTCTACTTCCTCCCTTTGCACCTTTGTGTCTTTGTGTGAGATTTCATCCGACAAATCAAACGTTACAGTGACGCTAGCTTCGATAGAAGCGCGTCCTTTAGAGGTTTGGGTGTTATTTACCAAATCTGGTAAGCGTTCGGCTCGCATTCCCTTAGAACTGGAGAGTCCGAGGCAAAATAGCAGTGCATCTAAAATATTAGATTTACCCGAACCATTTGGGCCAGATATGACGGTACACCCCGGCAGCAAAGGGACTGAGGTAGTACCGCCGAAGGATTTGAAGTTGGTAAGTTCCACGCGCTTGATATGAACCATAGGCGCTGGTTAACTGGGCTAATGAAGAACAAGTGTATCAACTAATTAAAAATTCGCAAGAGGGTAGGGGGGAAATTTGAAGATTATTGAACCGCAGAGGCAAGAGAGACGCAGAGGAGGGAGGTAAGGTTAGCGATCGCTGATTTTTTTCGTTTTATGTCTGGCTTCTTTAGAGGATGTTTGAAAATTATAAGTATGTAAGATTAAATTTTTCTTTTTTGAGGAGATTTTTTGTGTCAGCTACTCAAATGAGAAAACAAAAGCTGCTTTTGAGAAAACAAAAGCTTATTTTATTTGCGGAAAACACTAAAATGAGAAAGCAAAAGCTGCTTTTGAGAAATTAAAAGCTTGTTTTACTTGCGGAAAACACCAAAATGAGAAAGCAAAAGCTGCTTTTGAGCAAGTAAAAGCTTATTTTACTTGCGGTAAACACTAAAATAAGAAAGTAAAAGCTGCTTTTGAGTAAGCAAACTGGGGTTTTAGAAAGTAATTGCGTCTTTTGCTGATTGAATTCAATTAAAACATCAAGTTTAAATAAAGTTCTTCAAAATATTGCTGATAAATGCTGATTATTTTTTAAATAAGTAGAAAATTATACTTTAGTGTAAGCAAGAAAGGCGATCGCCCTCTGCCAAGAATCTGCAATGTTCAGTTAAGAAGAATTGTAGGTTAGGTTGAACTTTAGTGTTACCCAACAAAGCTTTGATAATGTTGGGTTTTGTTCCTCAAACGCCACGTGCTTCAAGTCGGGGAACCGCAAGGGCGCAGTGGCTCCCCAACCTACACCAGTTTTACTACCAACAGGTAATACTGACGAAGTAATGAGCATTTTAGTCCGTCAGATTTTAATGCGGTAAGCAATTAAATCCTTTGTGAAAAAAAAGATCCTCGACTTCTTTAAGAAGTCGGGAATCTGCCTTTTATATAAACTATACCTATGGCTTTTTCACAGCTTCAACTTTTGCTTCTACCTTCACTGTCTTTACACCTTGAACTTCTTTAGCCAAGGTTTCAGCCTTCTTAAGTTCTTCAGCAGAAGTCGCTGTACCTTTGAGGATAATTTCACCCTCTTTGTTTTCAACTTGTAACTTATTGCCTGGTAAGCCTTTGTTCAACTTGGCGCTAACTTCAGTTTTCAAGTCACTTTTAACTTTTGTTGCTGCCGTTTTTTCAGAATCGGTTTTAACTTTAGTATCTGTGATAGCTGCTAAAGGAGTTGTTTGTATTCCTGGAACTTTGACAGTTTCATTTGTCTGAGAAGCTGGTTTTGCGGGTAGAGCAGCTTCATTAGTAGTGCTAGGAGTTTCCGAACCGGTTTTAGGAGCCTCTTGGCAGCCAAAAGTACCAACTACCAAAATGCTACTAACTAGTAATAGAATTAGCTTTTTCATTATCTATCTCCGAATTGATTACTGGAAGCAATTAATTTGTGTGTCATGGTGAGGAGCAGATGTTAAAAAGCAATGAAATGTGAAGTAGCAAAAGTGCCCAAGCAATCGCTCAGTTTACTGGAAATTAAAACTTAGACGATTTCTTGAGGCTAAGATTTTGCAGCAATTTTTGAGAAGCGCCAATTCAATTTTTTGACAG
Source organism: Nostoc sp. UHCC 0252 (assembly GCF_034931145.1). Taxonomy (NCBI): domain Bacteria; kingdom Bacillati; phylum Cyanobacteriota; class Cyanophyceae; order Nostocales; family Nostocaceae; genus Nostoc; species Nostoc sp. UHCC 0252. The sequence goes on from NZ_JAYGHE010000020.1 coordinate 57,876, forward strand.
TTGCAAATGAGGATTCCTTTGCATACCGTCTGTAGCTCCTATGAATTTAATGTAGATGCTGAGGAGCTTTTTGAATGATAGACTATGCAGCCTTACACTAGTGACTTATGTTATCAGATTTGAGTCAGTTTGGCGATGTCTACGACCATGTAACTCAAAACTTCAGCGTTTTTACAATTCTGTGCCAGCAAAATTACCAACAAAATGTTACTTTATAAAACTATGCCTTACTTACAATGCCCTAAATATCAGGAAATATTAGCCAATGCCTTATCTTACTTCTGCCCGCGAAATTAGTGCCATTGTTGCTGAATATACCAAGGCGAAAACGCTGTGGATAGATACAGAAGTAGCCGATTATAAAAGTCGTAATCCTAGACTATCGCTGATTCAGGTATTAGATGATCCTCAAGATATGAGTGGCGATCGCGTCTACCTTTTAGATGTCTTGGATCAACCTGATATTATAGCTGAATTTATTGAAGAAATTATGATAAATTCTGCCATTGAAAAGGTTTTTCACAATTCCAGTTACGATCTAAAATTTCTCGGTAATAAGAAAGCCAAAAATATTACTTGCACTTTGGAAATGGCAAAAAAAATTCCTTACTATCTCTTGCCATTACCTAATTACCAACTCAAAACCATAGCTACGGCACTTTGTAGCTTTAATAATATCGACAAACAAGAACAAACAAGCGATTGGGCAAAACGTCCCCTAACTGAAGAACAGATAGAGTATGCTTACTTAGATTGTATTTATCTTGCTCAAATCCACTTAAATTTGTTAGGTTTACAAGCCCAAGCTAGCCCGGAACCTACCACAGAAGATTTAATATCACTAAGTACTAGATATTCACAAATTGAGCAACAATACAAGTTGTTGAATTCAGAATTTGAGCATTTGCAAGAACGCATGAAAAAAGCCATGCAAGCTCAGAATATATCTGAAACTTCTTATCATAAGCTGACTAGTTACGATCGCACTACAGTCAAAGCTACTTTTTCAGAATTGGCAAGGCTAGCCCAAACCCAAGATATTGATTTAGATTTCCCGATCACACTAACTCAGAAACTCCAAAAAGATTTAGGGGCAAATCTAGAACAACTCTCTGTAGATATTGAAAAAACTACCTCTTGGCGGCTAACTTCTAAAACTCAAGATAGTGAAACTGAGGATGAGTAAAAAGCACAGAGATCACAATAACAAAAAACCAGATTGACAATTTTTATACTTTATGAACTAGATGTTTTCCTTAAAATAACTATATAAGAGGCTGTTTGAATATCAGGTAAACTTGTTAATTGACTTGAAATGTCTATCAAAAGTTAAAATAACTGTTGAGTTCAAGAATTAAAATCTAGATTTTGGTACTAATTGGTTCAGGTGTTATGGCAGTTTATATTAAATTATGAGATGGCATTTATTTAGACAAAAGCGAGCAAAGGTAAATCAAGTATTTACTATAGCTATTTTTACCACATTGACAGCAATTAGCAGTATTTCTTGTAGCAAGAATGACAATGTTTTGGTGACAGAAATAGGACTTAGTACACCTAGCCGTCGTTCAGCTACAGCGTCCAGAGGTGGAGAATTCTATCTTCAGGGAAAAAATCAACATTTAAACGGCGATTTACAAGCTGCGATCGCATCTTATGGTAGAGCAATCGATCAAAACTCTCAATATGGCGCTGCCTACAACGGCCGCGGATTAGCCTACTTCGACTTGGGAGACAAAGAAAAAGCGATCGCAGATTACAATCAAGCCCTCCGCATCAACCCTAATGATGCCGAAGCCTACAATAATCTGGGTAATGCCCGCGCCTCATTGGGAAATAACAGAGAAGCAGTTAAAGATTACAGTGAAGCGATTCGCCTCAATCCCAACTATGCCGAAGCTTACAATAACCGAGGGAATGCCCGCGCCACCAATGGAGATAGACAGGGGGCGCTAGATGATTTTGACCAAGCAATTCTCCTCAACCCCAAATATGCGATCGCCTACAATAATCGAGGAAATGCCCGTGCTACCAATGGAGACCTAAATGGCGCGATCGCAGATTACAATCAAGCCATTCGCCTCAACCCTAACTTTGCCCCCGCCTACAATAACCGGGGAAATGCCCGCGCCACCAATGGAGATAGACAGGGGGCGCTGAAAGACTTAGAAAAAGCAGGAAGCATTTTTCAAAGTCAGGGTAACAACGACTTATATGAACAAGTGATGAAAAACATCAAAGAACTTGGACAAAGTAGGCAAGCAGGGCAATAGGGGACAAGGGGACAAGGGGACAAAAGTTTAGAACTTACAACAAGTCTTTCGCCTTGTCCCCAATTCCCAATCCCCAATCCCCAATCCCTTATTCTTCAATCAATGGGCTGCGGAGGTCTTCTACCATCGCTTGAATTTCTGCTGGGGGAGGTGGCGTTAGGCGCGAAACTACTAGGGTGACAGCGAAGTTAATTAGCATACCCAAAGTACCAATGCCTTCGGGAGAAACCCCAAAAAACCAGGGTTGCATACCCCCAAACTTGACACCGACAATGTAGATTATCGTAAAAATTAAACCCGTCAACATCCCAGCGATCGCACCTTCAGAATTAGTGCGTTTGTCGAAAATCCCTAAGAAAATCACCGGGAAGAAACTAGCAGCAGCTAAACCGAAGGCAAAAGCTACCACCTGACCTACAAATCCTGGCGGATTCACCCCAAAATAGCCGGCGAGGACGAGGGAAAAACCCACCATGATCCGCCCGACAAACACCCGTTTTTGTTCTGAGGCTGATGAATCTACGATCCGGTAGTAGATATCGTGGGCGATAGAACTAGAAATTACCAGCAATAAACCTGATGCTGTAGACAAAGCAGCCGCCAAACCGCCAGCCGCTACTAACCCAATCACCCACGGAGGCAGATTAGCTACTTCTGGGGTGGAAAGCACGATGATATCTGGGTCGATCTTTATTTCATTAGTCTCTTTATTTGGAGTTAACTGGAGACGGCCATCTTTATTTATGTCATTAAAACCCAAAAGTTTAGTTTTTTCCCACTTCGCCGCCCAGTCTAGCTGCTGCACTTCTGCAACTGTCTGATTGTGCAAAGAATCAATCAGGTTGTAGCGGGCAAACATCGAGAGGGCCGGAGCCGTTGTATAAAGAATGGCAATAAATAGCAATGCCCAACCCGCAGAAAAACGGGCTGCACGCACACTTTTCACTGTGTAAAACCTGACAATAATATGGGGTAAGCCAGCCGTGCCTACCATCAGGGCAATAGTTGTGAACAGCACATCTAACATCGATTTGTTCACAAATGGCTCAGTATAAGGCTTAAAACCCAGGTCAACCTGAATTTGATTGAGTTTGTCAGCAATATCACTGAAGGTAAATGCTAGCTGAGGAACAGGATTACCAGTGAGAAACCAGGCGATCGCGATCGCTGGAATCAGGTAAGCAAAAATCAACACAGAGTACTGTGCAACTTGTGTCCAAGTAATACCTTTCATCCCTCCCAACACAGAGAAAAAGCCGACGATCACCATACCGATGATTACACCTGTATTGATATCGACTTGGAGGAAGCGGCTAAAAACAATGCCCACGCCCCGCATTTGTCCAGCAACGTAAGTTAGGGAGATGAAAATAGCTGCAACTACTGCCACTAAACGGGCGATATTAGAGTAGTAGCGATCGCCTACGAAATCTGGCACTGTATACTTCCCAAATTTCCGTAGGTAAGGAGCCAGTAATAATGCTAGCAGTACATAGCCACCCGTCCAGCCCATTAAATAAATAGAACCGTCGTAACCCAAAGAAGAAATTAGCCCCGCCATTGAAATAAACGAAGCTGCTGACATCCAATCGGCGGCGGTGGCCGCACCGTTAGCAATTGAAGGTATCCCTTGACCGGCTATAAAGAAGTCTTTACTATTTTCGACTCGTGATTGCCAACCAATATAAATGTAGGCGAGGAAAGAAAGTCCAACTAATACAATAGTCCAAATTTCAACTGACACGGTTTTTCCTCACTTCTTGAGATTGTATTTTTGGTCTAGCTTGTCCATTTGAAAGGCATAAATGAAAATCAAGGCCACAAATACCAGGATTGATCCTTGCTGCGCCATCCAAAAGCCAAAGGGTACGCCAAAAAAGCGTATTGCATTCAAAGGTTGAACCAATAAAATACTGAAAACTAGAGAAACCAATGCCCAGACAATTAAAAGATTACGAATTAAAGCAGTATTAGCACGCCAATAAGCACGGCGCTGATCTTCATCCATCGTTATTCATCATTGCGTTAGTGCATCAAAATAATACCAGTAACCCTTAATATCCTTTCTAATTACTGTATTAATTTTTAAATTATTTAGTAAATCATATTTAAGCTACAGGTACTAAATGCAACCAAGTACTAGCTAAGTAAGAATTACTTTAAAGTAAATTATGAACAAATGATTTGGTTGATGCAACTAAAATATCCTAGAGAATATTTATAAATATAATAATACTAAGAGCTTTCCAAAAAATAAATGATTCAAAACCTGGCATTGCTTCGCTCGCAATGACAATTGAGCATTTTTTTACTTGAGCTACTCTAAATACAAAAACTTTAAAATTTATTACGTATTAACTACTAGATAATTGACAGCTTTAAACCCAAGAAATTCAATTTTCGTATTTACAAGCAATTGATGCTTATAAAAATAACTGAAGTTAATTTATAAAATATACCAATAATTACTATAGCCATTTACGTGGTTATTTTCATAACATTTGTATAACGAGCTTGTTATTACACAGAAGAGGCATTACCAAAATATAGTAAATTGTGATGTGAATAGCGTCTTACCCAGCTTTCCAATGCCTCGCAAGCTGATTTTTACAAGGCATCTTGCAAAGCGATGGCTAACTTTTAACTAACTGATTCGCTTCATTCTCAACAAGCAGCGTCTCCATAGATTTTTTCACTAGTCTTGGAAATCACGTAAAAAGAACTTACCTAATTTATTTGTAATTAGCCTTGAGAATCAAGGCTTACAGTTTTGGAATTAGGTAACTTTTTCGTGCGTGTCTTCAGAATGCGCGGATTTTAGCTTCAACCATATCACGAGCCAGAATATATGTTTATCCAAACACTCTTGACAGAGCCAATTCAGTTTTTCAGAATCGTTATAATTGTCATATTTTCTATCACTTTACATGAACTTGCTCACGGCTGGGCTGCGATGAGTCAGGGAGATAACACTCCACAACAAACTGGTCATCTTACCCTTAATCCTGTAGTTCACATGGGCAAAGAATCAATGATCTTTCTCTGCCTCATGGGTATAGCTTGGGGACAAATGCCCGTCAACCCATCCAAGTTTCGATCTGGAAAGTTAGGCAATATTTTGGTGTCTGCTGCTGGGCCATTATCAAATCTGGCTTTAGGCATTTTATTTATTGTAATGATGAAATTTCTCTCTAATCTGAGTTTTTCGGAACTTTTGAGTGGGGAGTTTCTTTACTTAGCTGCTCGGATAAATTTGACCTTATTTCTGTTTAATCTGCTGCCAATCCCGCCACTAGATGGGTTTCATGTCTTTAGCGAAATATTTCCTCAGCTAAAGCCACTACAATATAGCCAATTCGGAGTTTTTGCAATGATGCTTCTATTTATAATTCCAGAATTTGGGGCGGGACTTAGTGAAATTACTGATTTAGTTATTCAGTCAATACTTGATGAATAATCAGCAGATTTTAAAGCAAAAATAGATTATTTACATAGTAATCTTATGTAATTTTTGATAATAGAAATAATAAGATCCCCGGCTTTTTAAAGAAGTCGGGGATCTTATTGTTCACTAAGGATTTAGGATAGCCACCTTTTTGCTGTAGTATTCAGTTTTGGCATAAATGCTGATAATACTATCACCGACTGCAAAAAAAGTACCTTCTTGCTCATTTTTAGAAAATTGCAAATTTGGGTATTTAGCAGCAGCTTCTTCAGCAGTCATGGGTTTTACTTCCATTTGTTCTGGCAATACTCCAGTACAACCAATATAAAATACTAAGGGAGAAACCTTATCTTGATAGATATTTTCTGCATATTGTTCTAGCTTGATATTCGCTGCCGTCAACGCTGCAACCATTTCCTCTTTACTGATTTGCTTACCAGTTTGCTTATCTTGTAATAACTGCGCCAAACTATCAGCACCTACTTTATTAAGAATATCTACGACTATGCCATTTTGCTCAATCCCAAGAAAATCGTCAAAAATTGGTTTCATAAACTCATCAACTTTTGTAATCTTGGTGCGTGATGACAGTAATCTTTGCTTGACAGCAAAATTCTCATTAAATGCCATATCAAAACTTGCCTTCATGATAATTTTTCCAGTCTCCTTATCATAAAGACGATACATTCTATTCAGAAACTTGTTAGCAGAAGGGAACTTACTTAAGTTCAGAATATCTTGACTACCGATGTCGATTTTGTAGCTCAATCTTGAGTCAAGAGTACCATTCAATAAAGCTTCATGGATGTCAGTGTATTCATTAGTTGTAGGAAAGTTAAGGTAAACACTCTTAGATAGATAGTGCTTTTTAAACTCATCTAGCTGTTCTGATACAAATGCATCTGATTCCTGTTTTAAGTGAGCAGAAATAATACTACTTAGTACTTTAATTTCTGCGAGTTCATTGAATAGTCCATCAATGCTGCTGTAATAACTATTAGCAGTTACAAGCGGTAAGTTATCTAACCGAATAGTATGTTCAGTACGGAAATCAAAGCATTCTGCATCTAACAGACTTTTTTCTTTGAGCAAGTCAAAAACTTTTTTACTACTAATTTTGACTTGTAAGGACTTTATATTGATTTTGCCGTCGCTTACAATCGTGTAATTATTGAAGCTATTCAGGTCATTTACTAGCAAACCTGCTACTTCAAGAGTGGGGGTTTTGTCTTCAGATTTGGCAAGTTTGACTTTACGTTTGATAAGCATATTGATAGTAGCAGTATTGCGGTTAAACTGAAACCCGCCTATACCAACATACTCAGCATCATCTATATATTCTGTTTGTAACCAAGGTTGTAAAAGGTTCCCATTTTCGTCTCTCACACCTTTAACCCGCTTGATGCCTGTCCTTTGATAATTTTCTTGCAGATGCTTGATGTTGACAATGATATTGTTGCGATATTCTGCAAAAATCTGGATAAGTTCTAGCAGAGAAATTTGATTATTTGTCATATTGTCACCTTCCATCTAAAGGTCAATAAGCCTGTTAAATTCACGGTTTATAATAAGTTTTTCCAACCGCGAAAAATTGAAGGACAAACACACAATAAATTCATGCAAAATATATGCTAATGCAGAGGGCAAAATTCCCTTGTTAAAGCCTCAGTGTGCTAGTTTTTATGGGTAGAAAATTTGGGCACTTCTTGCCAAACTTAGCGTTATCTCATGCCGATTAAACTCGCAATGACATATCATAAGTAATTTGCCGAATAAGCCTATTACATACTCACCGGACATTCGTATTTATAGTACAATTGTACCATAAATTCTATTTGTGTAGGCGATCTGATCGTAGATATCGCCCTAAAATGAGGTGTTATGGGATTAACGCCTGAATCTGCACGAACCAATGCTACAATTAGGCGATTTTGGGTTCAATGTTAGCTTACCGGGGAATCTATTATTTCTTACCTTTGTTAGTAGCATCGGGTTTGCTAGGACTTTATGAAATTAGATCCGGTAATTTCATAAATATCAATTTAGGTCTTAAAATTTTAGTAACATATCTGCTGTTTTATTAGTAAGTTACGCATTAATAATGAGACTAAGGCTAGTTGCTCAAAGATTGATAAAAGTTGCAACAGCTTCGCTGGCTGCATTTACCACAACTGTAAGCATCAATCACCCTAGTTATGCTGAAGGGACAACTTTCTATTGTGGAAAGAGTAATGGTGTATCCGTAACATTTGCTCGTACCCAAAATGGAAGAAAAGTGCCGATGATTAAGTGGACTTCTCAGAACTACTTTTCGCAAGAGTGGACAGTTGAGCGCCGTTGTCAAGAAGTATCTCGCAGATTTCAAAGGAGCTATGATAATGGTACGCTAAAGTACATCAGGACTGGGACGCTGAGAGGGGAACCAGTTGTATGTGCTGCTACTAAAGAAAATGCTCCTTGTACAGATAGCAGTTTGTTATTCACTCTCAAGCGTGGTAGTAATGCCAAAGTTACTCTGCGAAGGTTATTAAATCGCCGTGGTTTGGTAGCTGGAAATGTATTGAATGAAAGCGGTGGAGACAATCTCAATATCAATTTTGATGTGTATTTAAATAATGTTACAGATGAGCTAAATAGTGAGTCCGATCAAGGTTCAGGTAATACTCCTTGATGCGATATCTGTGACGGACTACACACACGTTAATAATTTAAAATTACCTATATCAGATGGATTGGCATAAATTCATACTGGTTATTTGTATTGCCAGTTTATCCCTTTCATTGTCAGCATCGACACCAGTTAACAGTGTTTCTGCCCCAGATAAAAGCCTTAATTGCAACATCTCTGAGTCGGGGCAAATCTTTCAAAATGCACAGTCTATCACTGTCAAAGTCTTATCAACAGAGTTTCTGGGTTCAGGAATTATACTGTGGAAAAAATCTGCTGTTTATACAGTGTTAACCAATGCTCATGTGTTACAGGCAGGCGATCGCCCCTATCGCATTCAAACCCCGGATGGTAACATTTATGCAGCTAATGTATCTCAAAATTTGAATTTTGGGGAAAATGATTTAGCTTTATTGCAATTTCAAAGTCCCAGTACTATCTATGCTGTGGCATCCCTTGCATCTTCCCCTAAGCAGGGAAATGAGGTATTTGTAGCGGGTTTTCCTGCGACCGAAGAAGGTTTTCAGAACCAAAGTTTGGCCTTTACTACTGGTAAAATTTCGTTGATACTACCCAAACCTTTAGAGGGAGGTTATCAGCTTGGATATACTAACGATCTCAAAAAGGGCATGAGTGGCGGGCCATTGTTGAATTGTCAGGGTAAGGTTGTGGGAGTGAATGGAATGCAGGCTTATCCTTTGTGGGATGCTCCTTCTGTTTTTCAGGATGGTTCCAAAGCTGATGAACAATTACATCAGATGATTATCCGCCTAAGTTGGGCTGTACCAATGGAAAAGCTTGTGCAGATGACACCAAAATCTATAAAAACTAAAGATTCTCCCGTTTTAAATAAGGCTGATAAGAGTGATGGGAGAGGAAGTTTGAATGATTAAATTTTATGATGCGATCGCACCAGCAATCATTGGAGTGGCAATTACCCTTGTACAACCGCAATTTGCCGTCGCCTTATCCTCAAATGAGGTGGGTAAAATTGCCAAAGCAATCACGGTACTAATTGACAATCAAAATGGTTCTGGTACTGGAGTCATAATTCAGCGAGAAGGCAACACTTACATAGTCCTCACTGCCAAGCACGTAATCGAAACTCAAACCAAATATGAAATTGTCACTCCAGATGGCCAGCGTTATTCACTCGACTACAAGACTGTGAAAAAGCTGCCTGAAGTAGATTTAGCAATTGTCCAGTTTACCAGCAAACAAGCTTACACTGTTGCTAAAATCGGCAATTCCAATGCAGCGACCGAAGGGACTACAGCTTATGTGGCTGGTTTCCCACAAGCCACAGCCGCAATTTCTAGCACAATTTACAATTTCGTCACTGGACGAATTACTGCTAATGCTTCCAAACCTCTGCGTGATGGTTATGCCTTGGTCTACAGTAATGTTACTTTACCGGGGATGAGTGGTGGCCCGGTGCTGAACGATCAAGGCGAATTGGTAGGAATTCATGGCAGAGGAGATGAAGCAGATATAGAAACCTCAAAAATCAATTCCACAGTTGCTTATGTCAAATCAGGTTTTAATTTAGGCGTTCCGGTTAATACCTTTTTGAGAATGTCAACTCAGGCTGGCGTAGATTTAGGCATTAGTCCTCCCAGCGTACCAATAGCAACAGCACCGAAAGCAGACGACTTCTATATTCAAGCTGGCGATAAATACGATAAAGGAGACTTTAAAGGTGCGATCGCTGATTATACTAAAGCAGTTAGCCGAAATCCTAAATATGTTGATGCTTACAATAATCGCGGTCTTGCCCGCTATAACTTAGGAGACTTCCAAGGCGCAATTGACGACTATAATCAATCTCTAAAAATTAATTCCCAAGATGCTGATTCTTACAATAACCGGGGTTTAGCTCGTTCTGCCTTGGGAGACAAGAAAAGTGCGATCGCAGATTATAATCGAGCCATAGAAATTAATCCCAACTATGTCTTTGCCTACAACAACCGTGGCATTGCCCATAATAGCTTGGATAATAGCAAAAGAGCGATCGCAGATTTCAACCAAGCATTAAAATTTAATCCCAACTATGCCGAAGCCTATGGGGGACGGGGAATTTCCCGTTATCAGTTGGGAGATAAAAAAGGAGCGATCGCAGATTTTACTACAGCTTTGCGAATTAATCCCAATCTTGCCCCACCTTACGCCAGTCGCGGAATTGCCCGGTTTGATTTGGGAGACAAGAAGAGAGCAATTACTGATTTTAACCAAGCCTTGCGACTCAATCCCGACTTAGCTCCAGCCTATACTGGTCGGGGAATTGCCCGTTATACCTTGGGAGATAAACAGGGTGCGATCGCAGATTTACAAAAAGCTGCTAATCTGAATTTGGAACAAGGGAAAATAGATGATTATCAACAGTTATTAGAGTTAATTAAAAAACTTCAATCGTAAGGGTATGGTAAAGTCTTGTTGACCGATAAGAGTAACAAATTACTCCATTCCCGATTAAAATCAATTTGCTGGGATACTCAGCCAAATTTAAATTTTGGAGTTTTGTAATGTGCTTACTCAGTTACCAACTATCAACGCCCTAAAACAGCCCACTAGCTCTGCTTGGGTTGAACAAGCGATCGCAAACTTAGATATCATTTTACTCGACCATTCCCACTGTGAACGCAAAGCAGCAGGTGTGGCCTTGAACATGATGTTTCGCTACCCTTCCAATACTAAAATGGTGCGGGAATTAACTGCGATCGCCCGTGAAGAACTAGAACACTTTGAGCTAGTTAACCAATGGTTAGAACGCCGAAATATTCCTCTAGCTCCCTTACCACCGCCTCCTTACGGAGCAGGTTTAAAGGCTCAAGTCCGCCCCAAAGAACCTGAGCGATTTCTGGATTCCTTACTAGTCACTGGTTTAATCGAAGCTCGTTCTCACGAACGCTTAGGGCTATTAGCTGCTCATTGTCCAGAACCAGAGTTAGCAAAATTTTATCGGGGGTTAATGGCATCCGAAGCGCGTCACTACGGTATATATTGGGTTTTAGCTGCTACTTACTTCGACAAAGAAATTGTCATGCAACGGCTTGATGAATTGGCAATTGTCGAAAGTGAGTTGCTAGCGACCTTGCACCCAGAACCTAGAATTCACAGTTAGTAGACTAAGGTAACAGATATGAAGCTTCAGTTAACACACCTGAGACTGCTTGTATCCAACTACAAAGATTCTTTTCTGTTCTACCGGGATCTGCTAAAGTTTGATGTCGATTGGGGCGATGAAGATAGCGGATATGCTGAGTTTAATACCGGATATCTCAAGCTGGGTTTGTTCAAAAAAGAATTAATGGCTGAAGTAGTCCCAAGAATCGAACAGCCTTCATACGTTGTCAATCGAGATAAAATTGCCTTGATTTTCGCAGTCGATAGTGTCGATGAGGTTTATCAGCAAGTAAAGAGTCAAAATGCGATCGTTGTGACTGAACCACAAGATCGCCCAGACTGGGGAATTCGCACGGCTCATTTTCGAGATCCTGATGGCAATCTCATCGAAATCTACAACAATCTAGGAATTGTTATTTAAGAGGTAAGAATTCAGGAGTCAGGAGTCAGAATTTAACAACCTCCTCAAGTTGAAGCATTAATCCTGATGTGTCACCGGCAGTCACTCACGGGGGAAACCCCCATCGCGCAGCGTCTCGTAGAGAAGACCGCGCGGGAGCATCCCAAATGTGTAAAAACATAATTTGTCATTGCGAGCGTAACGCAGTGAAGCAAAGCAATCGCAATGTACAGATGTTGCGATCGCTTCATTCCGCTTCTCTTACGAGACGCTACCGCGATCGCTTCCTTGTAACAATTTTAGTCGAACCTGATATAAGTCCATATATTTCCGATTTAGGGAACTGATATCATGTCCGGCAAATTACTTATGATATGTCATTGCGAGTGCAACGAAGTGGAAGGAAGCAATCGCAAGGGTTTTGGGATTGCTATCTCTACGAGACGCTCCGCGAACACTTCGTTCGCAATGACAATTATTTAACCGGACATGATATGACAAGTAAACTGATGTACCAATAAAACAAACTGGTGTGCTTTTTGCCAAACTATCAAATCTTAAAATGTTTTGGCTGGCTGTCTCATTTATTCTGGCTCCTGAATTCTGACTCCTGAATCCTTACGTTAAACGTTCACTGTTAGTTTGATTTCTTATTACCTACTTACTATAAATAGGGGACATATTTGCAATACGTCCCCCTAGAAATTTTAGGCATTTATAACCTTCTAAGTTTTTGGTCATTAAAGCTAGAATAATTTTAATTACAGTTCTAATCAGGCTAGCTTCAACTATTCAGGTTCACTGTCTATGTAGATGCTGGCTTTTTCTTCAAGGCTCTATTCATCAAACCAAGAACCAACAGACCAAAAATTGCGCCAGGTTCAGGAATAGCAGTTGCAGTTAACTTACCCCCAAGATCCAACCTACAGTCTGGATATGTATCGCATACTTCTGGGGAAAGGTCATCCTTCAAGAATATTTTAGCTGTTGGTAATCCTTGTTCAGCATTTAGATAAGTATAAAAATCTAAACCTGTCACATCTGTTGCAAAGTCAATTCCTAAATCAAAACCATTAGATGTGTCAAAATTACCAGTTTGTAAAACGGTCTTTGTGACTGGATCAAAGTTGAAATTAAAACTACTATCCGATTGGGGAAAATCGTAGTTAAAACTTTGTAGTAAAGTTCCCTGTGGGTTGAAAAAAGAAATACCAAAATCAGTCAGTTGATCCTTGGTAACAATGCTTCCCAGGAAATTATCATCATAGCTGAACTGCCCTTTAGCTGAATAACCTTTATCTCCTAGCCAATCAAGCTCAAAAGAAGCAGCATCAGCACTGGGAGCATGAATTAAACCAGCTATACTAAAAGCAACAACAGCTACAGTAGCTTTAATTTGGTTACGAATGCTTTTCATGTTCTTGATATTTGGTATTGTAGTTAACTGCAAAATTTTCATCAGCATTGCAATCAATACTGGTTCTTGAAATTACTTGCGTAGTTAGCAAAATGCAAAACGCAAGATAATTCAGAGTCAATAGGCTTAATTGCTCCTAAAACTAGAAGCTTTAAGCTCTGTCACTGATAAGACAAATGGACTTTTCTATCTGATTAATGTCTGAAATGCTTCAGGCAAATTGTATCATTTAGATTCAGATTTTCCTTATATTTTTTCCATGAAATATAATTTTTTTCAAGAGATTAGGTTATATTTGTTTGCTTAAATTAATCTTTAACTTGCCTTAACCAAACCTCATCTTATCGCCAGTATACAAATATCTTTATTTTGTAAAATCCACTCTTATATATTATTTGTTTTACCTTCTAAGAAGCACCATTACAACGAAGCTATCTGCCACCGCAGACTATGTTGATATATAGATGATAGGCTGGATAAACCAACATAACATGCATGTTCTTTGCTGATTTTAGGTAATTTTTATATAAATTTATCTTTTGTTAACTAACCCTAAATTAAATAAACCATTACCCAAATTTAATCAAAATCAAATATTTTTTCTTAAGCATTCTTTGAAGTAACCAAACCATCCTCATGACATTCTCAAGACGTAAATTTTTTGCAGTAGCAGGTACAACTGCTGTCGGCACTTTGATGGTGTCTCCTTTGGAAGGTCTTCTAGCCAGACAAACCTTTGGTCGAAAATTTGGTAAAGGATATGGGCCACTTGTAGCAGATCCCAATGGCTTGTTAGATTTACCAGCCGGATTTCAGTATCGAACTTTTTCTCTAACAGATGAACTCATGAACGATGGCACTTTAGTGCCTGGCGGTCACGATGGGATGGCGGCTTTCCCAGGCCCCAGAAATACAGTAATTTTAGTTCGCAACCACGAACTTAGCCCTGGTTCACCTACACAAGTCATCGGGCCAAGACCCTACGATCCACTTTGTAAAGGTGGCACAACAAATTTAGTTGTTGGGCCTAATCGTCAGTTAATCAAACACTTCACTTCCATAAGTGGAACCTATCGTAACTGTGCAGGTGGGCCAACTCCTTGGGGTTCATGGATTACCTGTGAAGAAAACACCTCCACTGTGGCTACAAATAATCCAGCAAATCCTACTAATAATGTCTCAACTTCCCACGGTTATAACTTTGAGGTTCCAGCTAGCGCTACTTCTCCTGTAAAGCCTGAGCCTCTAATAGCTATGGGACGCTTTAACCATGAAGCCGTTGCTGTAGACCCCAAAACTGGAATTGTCTATGAGACAGAAGACCGAGGAGATAGTCTCTTTTACCGTTTCATTCCAAAAGAACGTGGCAGGTTAGAAAAAGGAGGCACTCTTCAAGCCTTAAAATTCAAAGATATTTTTCAAGCACAAACCTTTGCGGATTTCCCTAAACGGAAGCCGATGAAAGTAGAGTGGGTAACAATTACTGACCCTAATCCACCTGAAGATACTGTACGAGTAGAAGGTTTTGCAAAAGGAGCAGCCCAGTTTGCTCGTGGGGAAGGTATCTGGTATGGTGACGGTGAAATTTACTTTTGCTGTACAAGTGGCGGTGCTTTAGGTCTTGGTCAAGTCTGGCGCTATATTCCTGCTAAAGAGACAATTGAACTGTTTGTAGAGTCTACATCTTCTGCCGAACTGGAAAATCCAGATAACATCGTTGTTTCACCTTATGGTGATCTCATTCTTTGTGAAGATGGAGATGATGAGCAGTTCTTAGTAGGTGTTACTCCCAAGGGTGAACTCTATCAATTCGCACGTAATGCTATCAATGACAGGGAGTTCGCTGGTGCTTGCTTCTCACCTGATGGTAAGACTTTGTTTGTCAACATCCAAACTCCTGGTATTACTTTCGCAATTTGGGGCCCTTGGACAAGTCATAGAGGCTAATATCAAGTCGTAATATCAATTTAGCCCGCCGCACGTATCGCTACTATATCGTTGAATTATCTTAGGTAAGCAGACAAGGGGAGGAGAGGACAATTCTCCTTCCCTTGTCTTTTGATTGACACCTTGAGAGTACCGTCTGAAACTGACTCTGCCATAAAAGCTATTTGCTGGGTAAATTGGGATATAGAACCAGAAAATTTTCTGTGTAAACTTGACCAGCAAATGGTAATGAAAAACTATTATCAAGATTTTATAATTCGTGATTGGGTTCCAAGCGATCGCACAAGAGCCGCCGAAGTCATCAGTTATGTATTATCAGAATACGGTCTGGGTTGGGAACCAAAGGGCGCTGACCGAGATGTGCTGCAAGTTGAGGAATGTTATTTAGCTACTGGGGGAGAGTTTTGGGTAATTGAACACCAAAGCCAGTTAGTAGGTACTGGGGCATACTACCCCATACATCGAGGTGAAAAAGCTGTAGAAATCCGCAAAATGTATCTTTTACCCAGCATCAGGGGTTTAGGATTAGGGAAATATTTGTTACAACAGCTAGAAGCAGCGATCGCAAAGCGTGGTTTTCAGGAAATTTGGATTGAAACCGCCAGTGTTCTGGTGGAAGCAGTCAAGCTGTATGAAAGCAACGGTTACACTCCAGCAACAGGGGTAGAAACAACACGCTGCGATCGCGTGTATTTTAAGTCACTAGTCAATGGTCATTAGTCATTGGTCACTTGTACTGAGCGAAGTCGAAGTATTGGTCATTAGCTAAGAACAAAGGACAAGTGACTAATGACAAAGGACAATTCTAAAATGCACCCTTGGATCAAAAATTTCACAGGCTTACTCAACCTTTTCCTTCAATCCCATTGCCCCTTATGTCAACGCGCAACTTCCCAAGAATTTTGTCATAACTGCACCAGACAACTGCAAAAATGTCAACGTAAAGACCCGATTTCTTTATGGAAAGAGCCAATACCAGTGTTTGGTTGGGGGGAGTATGGTGGCCCGGTAAAACGAGCGATCGCGGTGATGAAATACGAAAATCAACCCCAAATAGCTCGCCCTTTGGGTCAATGGTTAGGAGAAGCATGGTTGTTAAATTCGCCCAGGCGAGATAGCCAACCTGTGGTAGTTCCGATTCCACTGCATCCTAGTAAGCAAAAGCAACGTAAATACAATCAAGCTGCACTAATAGCCCAAAGCTTCTGCGAAATAACTGGATTAAAATTGAAACTAAACGGTTTAGCCAGAGTGCGAGAAACTGAGGCGCAATTTGGTTTATCGGTATCTAAGCGAGAAAAAAACTTGGCTCAAGCTTTTGCTGTTGGACAAGAATTTTGCGATCGCCCCCCAAATGTTCCTGTGCTGTTAGTGGACGACATTTATACTACCGGTGCTACTGCCAGGTCTGCTGTGCAAACACTTCGTCAGTATGGAATCGTGGTCTTAGGATTAGTAGCAGTAGCCACTGCTGTCAAAGACGGATAAATCCAGGCTTAATGGGTTAACTTGAACATATAAGCGCATAAATTTACCGAATTATTCTATTCTTGTGGAAAAAATTGCTTGAAATGTATGAATAAAGTTTTTGCGGCGGGTTTGAAGCAATTCATGATTATTCCTGCCACATTGCTGGCAATAGGCGTAAGTACAAGTGCGGCTTTTGCCCAAAATAAGTTGTATAGTCCAATTCCTCTATCTAACAGTACTGAACTTTCCGATAGCCTCTCAGATAAAGACATTCCCACAGGTCAAGGTGGGTTTGCTCGTGATTATACTGTGAAGTTACAAAAGGGCGATAATTTAGCAGTTGATCTGTCATCTGAAAATTTTGACAGCATTATCACACTGCTAGCACCCGATGGTTCAACTATGGCAGAAAATGATGATGGGCCTGATGGTAGTAGCAATTCCCTGCTATTTACCCGCATCGTAGAGACAGGGAATTATGTTATTCGTGTCCGGTCTTTTGGAGAAACTGGGGTGGGGAATTTTAAACTCAAGGTGACAAAGCTGCAACCGATTAAATGAGTTGGGAACTGGGAATTGGGGATTGGGGGAAAGACTTGTTTCAAGTTCTCACCCCTTGTCCCCTTGTCCCCTTGTCCCCTTGTCCCCTTGTCCCCACATCTTAAAAAACGGTCATCACGCAGAGAAATAAGGCTTCAGTCCACTCGACGACTGCGCCGTAGGTGTCTCCGGTGTGTCCGCCTAATTTGTGGTTGAACCATGCACCGGTTAAAGTGGCGATCGCACTTCCGGCAATTATCATTGCTAGTGCGAGAAATAATTGCTGTTTATCTATCAGCACTAGTAAACCGCTCAAAGCCAACAGCAATAACAATCCTGGCAATAAATCTTTGTAAGAACGAATGGCTTGTTTGTGAAATGCACCTTTGCCGGCTGGTTTTAAATAAGGATATCGGGCGATCGCTACTTGTTGTCCCCAACGTCCCCAGCCACAAGCCGCCATCAGTAACAAACAACGGTTTTCTGACATATCTGTTAAGGCTGTAATTTTGAGTAACACTAAGGCGATCGCAGTCATTGCCCCAAATGCACCTGTAGCACTATCTGCCATCACCTCCAGCCGCCGTTTTGGGTCGCCCACTGCTAAACCATCGGCAGTATCCATTGCTCCATCTAAGTGCAGTCCTCCAGTTATGGCAATCCAAATACTTACTACCAAAGCACTACGAGTTAACACGGGTACAGCAATATAATCCATCCCCGTATCCAGTAACCCTAAAATTCCCCCAATCATCAACCCTACAAGCGAAGCAAGACGCGCCACTTCCTGAAACTCTAATCCGTCCAAATACGGTAATGGAATACTTGTGTAAAATATAATACTAGCTGCCAGCTTTAACAGCAGCTTTTTCCACCACTGTTGCTGTTTCGTCATCGTAGTTACATTAATATTTGGTTAATTGCTGGATAATAGGCTTGGCTTCGGTACAACCGACATAAGCAGACTTTAAAAATTTAGATAAGATTTACTTCTGTTAGAGATTATCACTGAAAATTTTGTTATCCTGGTCTAAGTAGTAAATAAAAAATTTTGAGCAGTTTTTTATACAGAAAAACGAATGATTCAGGAAATTAAAATTCCATCAGTAATCAAAATTTGGATTTTGTATTCGTTAACTAAAAACTTACTCCAAATTGTTAGACGATTGCCCCACAAAATTGATATTTTTTTAAATGTAGGGAGTAAACAAGCTACTCAATTATGACAGTTTAGCTATGTTCTTGCTCTCCTTAGCTCAATCGCTATTTTCCTATGAGTCACCATCTACCCGACACCAGGATACCAGCTCCGTGCATTATTAACACGGGCATCATTGTGAATAAGGTCGACATCCGGCGATTGCTGGCAGATTTAGGTCGAGTCCACTACATCTACACCCAAGAAGATAAGGTACTGAGCGAGGGTGAAGGGGATGTGATGGAAGTTTTTGCTAATCCACAAAGGTCTACCTTAGTGGCTAATCATGCGCTATATTTGAATGTTTGTAGTTTTGATTACTTGGAACTCAAACAGTCATCGCAACAAGAAACTTACTTTGATTTGATGCAAGAAGGAGTGTGTCTGCGGTTGATTCCCCGCTCAACCCCCGTACAAGAACGGCGAGAGCGAACCTTCAATGTCAGCGCCATAGAAGCGATGATGGAGCAAGTCCTCTCAGCCAGATGGGATGCAGAAATTGACGATGACTGTTCTGATTCTTTTTAAACCTAATCCCCAGCCCCTTCCCTACAAGGTAAGGGGAGCAATAATCAAAGCCTATCAGACCTTTCGGGGAGAGGAATGGAAGTGGGGTTTTAAGAATAAGTCGCACATCGCGTAAAATAGCTACTTCTATACCAATTTGATGTCAGGCTGCGTTTTATTGATGTAGGGGCAATTCATGAATTGCCCCTACGTCGTATAGTTTTGCATAAGTCTTAATAGGTGCATCTTCAAAAATCCAAAATGGCATGAGTGCGAATTTTTCCTTTGAATGTCTTGCTTGCTGTAGTCAGACAAAAGCTAGAGCCGGAGTGTTTTCCACTCCTCACGGGGTTGTAGAAACCCCCAGATTTATGCCAGTGGGAACGCTGGCAAATGTCAAAACTATCACCCCAGCCCAGCTACGAGATACTGGGGCGCAAATGGTTTTATCCAATACTTATCATCTTCACCTACAACCAGGGGAAGCGATCGTGGCTGGAGGTGGAGGATTACACAAGTTTATGGGTTGGAACGGCCCGATGCTTACAGATTCGGGTGGGTTTCAAGTGTTCAGTTTAAGTGAGATGCGAAAAATTACTGAAGAAGGTGTAACTTTCCGCTCACCCCACGATGGACGAATTATTAACTTGACACCAGAACGCTCCATTGAGATTCAAAATACTTTGGGGGCAGATGTGATCATGGCCTTTGATGAGTGCCCACCCTACCCAGCGACTCGCCAAGAGGTGGAAACTGCAACTGAGCGCACTTATCGCTGGTTAGAACGCTGTATAACGGCTCATCAACGCAGTGAGCAGGCTTTGTTTGGGATTGTGCAAGGGGGCGTGTATTTGGATTTGCGTTGCCGTGCGGCTGAAGCTTTGGCTAAGTTAGATTTGCCTGGATATGCCATTGGTGGCGTGAGTGTGGGAGAACCGCCAGAATTGATGGCTGAGATTGTAAAAGTCACAGCACCGCTTCTACCGCCCGAAAAGCCGCGCTATTTGATGGGTGTGGGTACTTATCGGGAAATGGCGATCGCGATCGCATCTGGGATAGATTTATTTGATTGCGTAATTCCCACTCGCTGGGCAAGGCATGGAACAGCAATAGTCCAGGGCGGACGCTGGAATTTAAAGAATGCTAAGTTTCGTGAAGATTTTGCGCCATTAGATGAAACTTGTCCCTGCTACACTTGTCAAAATTTTAGCCGAGCTTACGTATCTCATTTAGTGCGATCGCAAGAAATTTTAGCTTATACGTTGTTGAGCATTCACAACATTACCGAGCTAATTCGCTTTACCCAAAAGATTAGAGAAGCAATATTAAGCGATCGCTTTGTCACAGAATTTGGTCACTGGCTCAACTCATCTGAATCAGCACCAGATGAAGAAGAAATTACAAATGACAAATAACTATTGACCAATGACCAAGACCCAAACCATGTTAAGATATTTCTCAATTATGAAAGCTGTGTTGGATAGGTGGATTTAAACAAACATGGAAGCAGCACTTTTATTAGCAAAACTGCCTGAAGCTTACCAAATCTTCGATCCTTTGGTAGATGTTCTCCCAGTCATCCCTGTATTCTTCTTGTTGCTTGCTTTCGTTTGGCAAGCAGCTGTGGGATTTAGGTAAGTTAGTCTATTTTTCGATTTAATAGGACAGGTATATTATCTGTCCTATTTTTTGTGGCATTGTGTTTCATACAATTAACATTTATTAATATTTTGTAATGATTTAATATAATAAATAAGATGTGAATCAAGCCATGTCAATATAAAGCCTTGAAAGCCAAGCTTAGGTCAAGGAGGGATGATTTATGGGTAATATCAAATTTGTTAAAGAGAATAAAGAAGTAGTGGCTGCCGATGGTGCTAATCTCCGGCTCAAAGCTATGCAAAATGGCATTGATATATATACATTCATTGGCAAGATGACTAATTGCGGTGGTAGTGGACAATGCGGTACTTGCATTGTTGAGATAGTTGAAGGACTAGAAAATCTTTCCCCCCGCACAGATGTAGAAAACCGTAAATTCAAGAAGAAACCCGAAAATTACCGTCTTGCCTGTCAAACTTTAGTGAATGGCTCAGTCAGCGTAGTCACCAAGCCTTAAGTTTTCAAATTTGTATCCAGTCAGGAGTCAAAATACTTACCAAAATTAAGTTGACTCATTTTGAATTTTGAATTGGTATAACTCTGTCGTTGATAATGGTATCCTAATGTTGTTGACTGGAAAACTAAGAGAGGCTTTCTTGCCATGCAAGTTAATGACCTGGGGTTCGTAGCGAGCATTTTGTTCGTATTAGTTCCCACTGTGTTTTTACTAATTCTGTACATCCAAACTGCTAGCCGTCAAGGTGGAAAAGATAGTTAAGAATTTGTGTATAAAATAAATGACCCCCGCACTAGTAGTGTGGGGGTTTTTATTTATCAACCGCTAATATCATGTCCGGTTAAACGATTATCATTGCGTACCAGGGAGGGCGGAACCCGCAGGGTACGAAGTGGAACGCAGCAATCCCAAAAGCCTTGCACTCGCAATGACATATCACTAAGTAATTTGCCGGAGATGATATAACTGAGTGCTGAGTAGTAAAGACAAGACAAATTTGACTTTTTTACTACCCTTTTACAAGAATTTTTATACTCAGCACTCTTAATTTAAGCGATCGTCCGCGCTAATAATACCGGACAAGCGGCGTTGATTCTAACATAGTCAGATAAAGAAGATCCGATGAGTCTGTCTATATCAACAAAACTCTTAGCGATCGATGGACGGCGATCTGGAGAACCGAGTAATAATAAGTCTATATTCAACTCCTCTGCCAAGCGACAAATTTCTTCACCAGGTTTGCCACTGCTGATATAACAACGAGATTGGATACCTTGTTTTTGAGCTTCTGCAACTGCGGCTGCTAAAACTGGATTTTTATCTGAGTTAACCTCGGTTATCTCCGATTTTTTACCACCTAAATCTGTACTAATATTTGCCAAAATTAACTGGCCTCCCTGAATATCTCGCAGTAAAAACAGTGCCAATTTCAAGCAATTTTTTGCAGAATCAGAGCTGTCTATTGCCACCATAATGCGCTTAATTCTTTTCACATAAATGT
This sequence comes from Nostoc sp. UHCC 0252, assembly GCF_034931145.1. Taxonomy (NCBI): domain Bacteria; kingdom Bacillati; phylum Cyanobacteriota; class Cyanophyceae; order Nostocales; family Nostocaceae; genus Nostoc; species Nostoc sp. UHCC 0252. The sequence goes on from NZ_JAYGHE010000020.1 coordinate 79,983, forward strand.
CATCTTTTACCAGCAACATGGGGCGAGAAGATAGCTGGAAAACATACTGACTAACTGAGTTCGATAAAATCGATTGCAGTCGCTTAAGTCCGCGTGAACCCATAACAATCAAGTCAGCATCAATTTCATCAGCTACTTGACAAACTACATCTTTGGGATCGCCTTCGCGCAAAATTGAAGAAACCTGACTAGGATCTAAGTTCAATGTTTGAATGGCATTAGCCAGAATTTTACCGCCATTTTCCCATTTAGTTGTCATGGTAGCAGCAGTATTTTGTGCTTGAACAACATGCAAAATTGTAACTTTCGCAGATTCAATTGAAGGGATTTCTCTCAGGGTTTTGAGCATTTCTTCTGCGTGTCCCAATCCCGACACAGCCAGCAAAATTTTTTTTATCATCTTACGTAATTGTTTTCAAGTTTACTTTTGTTTTCGCTTTTAGTACTTGGCTCAGGTCAGACTTTTACCGCTTTACTCGATAACCTAGTTAGTAAGTTCGCACAAATAAACTTTGTTTCTTAATATTTAATACCCAAACAAATAGTAAAGTAAAAAAGACTCAACAAAACTTTAAGTTTATTTGCACCTAATTACTTAACTTGTTAACTAGACTCCAATTATTAAGCATACTCTCAAATTAGTCTGACTAACTTCATAAAATATGATGTTAGTTATCATTGTTAATCTATATTTACTTTTTTTAATTAGAAGTTAGTTAAGTATTGCAAAGAAATGCCAGAATAACTCTTTAAAATAATTGATTGGCTGTAGTTTAAGAAGCGATCGCTTCTAGCTTGAATATTCTAAAGTTATATTTCGACCTCTCCCTGGTTTTTCTACGTAAAACCGTCCCTCTCCGATTCGGAGAGGGAAAGACTTGAACTTTAGTTGCAGTCAGAAAGAGGTTGATCGAACTCACGTTAACTTAGTTGCGCTCCTGGTTGTCCGTTTTGGACGACAAAGGAAGCTAGGGTTTTGACAGAGGCATTCAAGTCAACAATGCTTGATACAACGCGGTAGTCAGTTTGCCAGCGTTGTGGAGTAAGGTTGCAACGGACGTATCCCCGGTAAGCACCATCAAAGAACTTAGTATGGGGATTGTTGGTTAGAGCAGCTTGAACTGGAGCAATAAATGCTGTGGGAAAGTCAGAGGAAATTGAGGTTCCGACGAACTCAGTGCCTACGGTTGCTGAGTTGGGGTTATTAAAATCAAGCTTCAGGTCGTGTACCCAATTAGAATGGATATCTCCGGTAATCACCACTGGATTAGAAGGTTGGCGCTGGTTGAGAAAATTCAAGAGCCGATTCCGTGCAGCCACGTAGCCGTCCCACTGATCCACATTGAAGACACCTGAACCTGGATTACTATTAAAATTGTACTGGCCAAGCATCGTCTGTTGAGCAATCACGTTCCAGCGCGATCGCGACTGATCTAAACCTTTTCGTAACCACTGCTCTTGTTCTGAGCCAGTCATGGTAGCTTTTGGATCAAAAGCTTCTGGACAGCGAGGCTTAAGTCCGTCATCACAAGGCTGGTTAGTCCGGTACTGCCTTGTGTCTAAGACATTGAACTCAGCTAAATTACCAAAAGTGAACCGCCGATAAAGTAGCATATCTGGGCCTTTGGGCAGCGAAGATTCACGGAGAGGCATGTGTTCGTAGTAAGCCTGGTACGCATTAGCTCGGCGTTTCCTAAAAGCCTCTTCGGTTTGGTTATCTTCGGGGATTAAATTGGCATAGTTATTGTCAACTTCATGATCGTCCCAAGTGACAATCCAGGGAAAAGCAGCATGAGCAGCTTGGAGATTCTGGTCTGTTCTGTACAAAGCGTAGCGATCGCGGTAGTCTGCAAGAGTGATGATTTCTGGACTGTTATGTTGACGTGGCCCACCAGATTCTGGCCCATATTCGTAAATATAATCACCTAGATGAACCACAAGGTCGAGGTTTTCATCTGCTAAATGCCGATAAGCCGTATAATAGCCGTTTTGCCAGTCTTGACAGGAGACAAAAGCAAAGTTCAGTTGTTGGGTATAGCTATAAAATGCTGGTGCTGTGCGAGTTCGCCCAATGGGGCTAGCTTCCCTACCCACTTGAAATTGATACCAGTACCAACGGTCAGAATCTAGCCCACGGACATCAACGTGGACTGAGTGTGCTAACTCTGGTGTTGCCAGAACTGTTCCTCGACGCACAACCTGTTTCATGTTTTCATCAAGGGCAACTTGCCAACGCACTGGCACATTTACCACTGGCATCCCACCTCCAGAGAGTGGTTTTGGAGCCAGTCGTGTCCAGATAACAACACCATCTGGCAAAGGATCGCCAGAGGCAACACCAAGACTGAACGGATAATCAGAAAACCTTGAGTTAGCTAATACTGGATGCCATTGGCTAGCGATTGTTAACCCCGTTAAGAATCCTGCACCCAACAAAAAACTCCGCCGTCTGCACCGATTTGCTAGGAAGCGCGTGCCATCTATAAGTTCCATATTCACCTCTACCCAGATGTAAATACAAGGAACCTAGCAATCCAGGATCAAGCAGAAATTAAGATTTTGTTAAGTTTAATATTGGGAATTGGGAATTGGGGAAAGACTTGTTTCAAGTTCTCACCTCTTGTCCCCTTGTCCCCTTGTCCCTGCCCCACTAAATTTAAAACCTGCCATTTCCCTGAACAATGTGCTTAACGGTGGTCAAAGTTTCTAAGCTGATAAATCCTCGACGATGACCTTTTTGGTTAGACATACCGAGAAACACTGAATCTCCCCGCGACGGGTTACGGGAAAAACGCGGGGAAGTGTTGATGTAGGTAGAGGCGCTGTTAACTCCCAAAGCAAACTGCCGACTTTCTTGGTAAGATTCAGTAACGATGCAATCGGCATGACCACTGCTGTGTTGATTAATCCAGGCGATCGCACCCTCTAAGCTATCCACCAGTTTAAAAGCTACTGTTCTAGTTAAATAAGGGTTTCCCCATTCGCCCTCTTTCACCAGATGCAACTGGGGAAAAGCTTCTACTAGTTCTGCATCCCCTTTAACTTCAAAGCCTTTTTCCGTCAAGCTGTTCCACAGAACTGCTAAGGATGAAGGTAAGGCTTGGCGGTGAATGAGTACCTTTTCAATGGCGTTGACTTGATCGGGTTCACTTTGATGGCTATCAAGAATCATCCAGCGCACCATTTCTAAGCTGGAATTTAGCGACCAGTAGAGATAACAGTTACCCATTGCTGACTTTAAGACTGGGCAAGTTGACTGGCGTACTACCTGCTGTACCAAGCTAGTACGTCCGTAGGGGATCACTAGATTCACATACTGATCTTGAGTTACTACATCTCGAATTGAAGCACCATGTTCGGCTGTAATCAGTTCTACACAGCCCGGAGGTAGACCAACTTCTGCGATCGCATTTTGCAGTGCTTCAGCGATAGCGGCGTTAGAATGGCTAGCTTCAGTACTGCCTTTGAGAATTATACTATTGCCAGTTTTGATGCAAAATCCTGCTGCGATCGCTCCTAAATCGGGAAAGGCTTCATAAATAAATCCAATCACTCCCAAGGACATTAACTGGGTGTAACTCTGGGAATCTTCCAGTTGATAATCAGCCGTTCTAACGCGCCGCAGAGGATCTGATAATTCCCCCAACCGTTGTAAAACGTCTACTGTCATTTCTAGCCTTGTGGGAGTCAACTTCAGCCAGTCTAATATCAACTCTGGCACTGCCATTTCCCGACTGGTTTCTAAATCCAACGTATTGGCTTCTAGAATGTCGTCAAATGAACGCTCAATGGCTTGTGCCATCGCCAATACTGCACGACTCCGGTCTGCTCCCTTTGTGATCCCCAGCTTTAGGGAAGCTTGATAGGCTCGTTGGGCGCTAGTAATTGGTTCGGGGTGGTCATCTAAAACTTCAACAGTCATTGAGTTAACGTCTGTAGGTAAGCCAGACCATTAGTGCTGGCAGAATAGCCAATAGTACCGCCACCATTGCCCATGCAATAATGCTGGAACCATTTGCTAATCGCAGCGCTAATGGCAGCCATATAATCACTAGCACGAAAATAATGCCAAGTGCTATAGGCAGATAGCTTTCTCCCAAGCGCGGATGGACAACGTGCCAACTATTTCCCATCCAACGCCAAGCCCGTTTGTAGGGATAGGTGGTGGAAAGCTGTTCTAGGACATGACCATTATCTTCTACTACAAAGATTTGCTGACAGCGATCGCAACCAAATGCTTCTGTCAACGTAATCGGAATTAACTGACCCCGGCGACGACAGGGACAGGGGTAGTCGGTATTGAAATCTATTTTTTCAGGTTTTTGAGATTGCACAAGCGTTCTAGTAACTTGAGCGTGTTTTACACGAACTACGACAATATAATCTTTTGGTAAATGCAATAGAAGCTTCTGCTACTAGAGATTGCTCTCTTTTGATACATAAGTTGGCAACCAGTAGATGCAGCAGACTCTAAAGTATCCTAATTTTCATATCAGTACGGAGTTTTCAATTTGTAGTCTTTCTCCGAAGCTGACAATCTCACATAAAATTTAGACACTAATTGACGTTTCAGTGGGAGCATGGGAGCGTTTATCCCTTAACCTCCAGACACGATTTAGCTATCCGTACATAAGTTTCAAGACTTTTAGATACATTTAAATTTTAGCCAGCAATATGCTGAGATTTCTGATATGCATAAACTCGCTTTCAGAGACTAAGACCTTTGAATTCCCCCATAATTAGAAAAAGTTTTACTAGATGGGTAAAATCTATCCACGAATACGATAGTTCCACCATATATAAATTACTTTATATTCTACCTATCTATGAGATTCATGAACGTTGGGAACGATTCACAGGAATACAACACGAATCGCCAAAGACTTCAATGCACCCTAAAAATACTAAACCTCTTGAAGTTAAAACTATCAAGAGGTTTTAGTTGGAAGCGGGTGACGCGATTCGAACGCGCGACATTCACCTTGGCAAGGTGACGCTCTACCACTGAGCTACACCCGCAATCAATTGCCATATATCAATATCTCAGATTTATCCCTAATTGTCAACCCTTTAATTTGGTCATTAGTCATTGGTCATTAGTGAATAACAAAGGACAAATGACTAATGACTCATTTAGCCGAGTTCTTCTGGCTCTGCCGTTAAATTGCCGATGCTGGCACTTTGAAACGAGGCGGGTAAAGACTGGCTGTTACGAGAATATGGCTCTGCTAGGTTAGAACGCAGTTGCCGCATCAGGCTTGCCATTTCTAGAGCGTTCAGGGCATAATCCCAGCCATGATTACCTTTGATGCCTGCCCGTTCTAAGGCTTGTTGCATAGTGTCTACTGTCAAAATGCCAAAAATTACTGGCACTCCAGTTTGAAAGCTAGCGGCGGCAATGCCTTTAGAAACTTCGGCGGATACATAATCAAAATGGGGTGTTTGTCCTCGAATGACTGCACCTAGACAAATTACAGCATCATAACGATGGGAAAGTGCTAGTTGGCGAGCTACTAAAGGTACCTCAAAACTTCCCGGAACCCAAACATAGTCTACCTGATTACCTTGGGGGTTAGGATCTACACCGTGGCGTTTCAAGCAATCTTGACATCCCTCTAGCAGCTTTCCGGTAACTAGGTCGTTGAATCGACCAATCACTACTGCAAACCGCAAAGGCTCCGTTTGGGTAAAAGTTCCCTCGAAAACTGCCATGACTGCCTCTTAATCAACTATAGTTCTGGCCAATATACATTTCTTATTTGAATGTAGAGGAGCAGGAAAGCACGGTTAAAAAAAGGAAATTGGAAAAAATTTCTCCTTTTCTCCTTTCGTCTTTGACCTTAGCTTTTCTGCTCCTCTAGTTCTTATATTATGTGCCTACGCCAGAGTGAAGCCGTCGCCTACACGACAAAAAAGTTTAACAAACCAACTAAAAACACCAAACCAATCCAGGCGGCAGAACCAACCCAGAGCAGTTTTTTAGATTCAACCCAATTTTGGGGAGTGGCGTAAGCTACGGGAACGCCAACAACCAGGACAAAAGACAATAGAACTAGGCTTATCAAAGCGAATTGGAATATTATGGTCATTTTTGTTTCTCCCAATACAGCGAAATAGTGATATGTCTTACAGTGACATACTCCCACGCTGACAGCAAGCTGTACAGTGCAGGCTTCTCAACCAATCCGGCTATTGCTTAGGAGGCGTTGAGCTTTGTTTTAAGTCCACGGAATGCCCTACCGCAGACTACAAGTTCTTACCTTGTACCCTACAAATTTTACTATCCTGGATGATGTGCTGGCTTATTCGCGCTATTGGACAAACCAATCGGTAATTTGTATTAATCAAGATGTGCCGACTTCTTTTCATGCTGTGCAACGGAGTCGCTTACCAATAGTCGCTATGCTACTGGACAGAGGCTTATCAGACACCAATGTGGGTGAAGCAAACCACAAGTATTTTACCAGAAAAAAGTCTTAATACTATGGATTTAATTCTTTGCCACACAACAGCAGATTTTGACGCACTAGGGGCTGCGGTAGGGTTAACGCGCCTACTACCGGGAAGTAAGATTGTGCTGAGTGGCGGTTCTCACCCTCCTGTAAGGGATTTTTTAGCATTGCATCGGGACGAATATCCGCTAATTGAACGCCGTTCGGTGAATCCAGAAAAAATTCGTTCTCTGACTGTGGTGGATACGCAACAGCGCGATCGCTTGGGTAAAGCTGCTGAGTGGTTAGATTTACCCCATATTAAAGAGATTATAATTTATGACCATCACTTAGGACAAGAATCAAATATTCCGGCTACCGAATCATATATTTCCTCAGTAGGAGCAACCACAACTTTAATCGTTGAGCAATTGCAACAACAGGAAATTTCCTTGACTCCTGCCGAAGCCACAGTGATGGCTTTGGGTATCCACGTTGACACTGGCTCTTTGACTTATGACCAGTCCACACCACGGGATGCTCTAGCTTTGGCTTGGTTGATGCAACAAGGTGCGAGTTTATCGGTAATTTCCACCTACCGTGACCCTGGTTTGTCTGTACAATTGCAGCAGTTATTAACTGAATCGCTGGAAAATTTAGAATATTTTTCTCTACATGGATATACCGTTGCTTGGGTAACTCTAAAAACTAAAAATTTTGTGCCTGGGTTATCGAGTTTGGCATCGGAACTCGTGGAATTAACCGAAATTGATGCCCTACTATTGGCTAATGAATATGATTTGGATGAAGGTGATTCACGGTTAACTGTAATTGGGCGATCGCATATTCCCAAAACAAATCTTAATCTATTATTCCAACTCTTGGGCGGCGGCGGTCATTCACAAGCCGCATCGCTAAATCTAAGAGGAGTTGATTCACAAGCAATATTAAAACAACTCCTTGACGGGGTAAAAGCGCAAATTCCCCATCCTCTCACCGCTAGGGACTTGATGTCTTCTCCTGTCCGCACGATTCTGCCTGAAACTACTATTGGCGAAGCCCAGCGCATTTTATTACGCTATGGGCACTCTGGTTTATCTGTAGTCGATGCCCAAGGGCAACTAGTAGGTATTATTTCGCGCCGGGATCTTGATGTTGCCCTGCACCACGGATTTAGTCATGCGCCAGTCAAAGGCTACATGACCACAAATCTCAAAACAATTACACCAGATACAACACTGCCACAAATTGAGTCGCTGATGGTGACTTATGACATCGGACGCTTACCAGTATTGGAGAATGAACAGTTAGTTGGTCTGGTCACTCGTACTGATGTTTTACGCGAATTACATCAGGAAAGGGATGAAGACGAAGAGGACGAGCAAAAATTCAAAATTCAAAATTCAAAATTCAAAATTCCTCTTAGCACTGAGTTGCAAAATCGCCTTGCTTCTCAGTTATGGCAATTACTCACCATCGCATCGCAAGAAGCCGAAAAACGGGGTTGGCATCTTTATCTTGTCGGGGGTGCGGTGCGGGATTTGCTGTTAGCTGAGACAGCAGGTAGCTTGATGATTAAAGATATTGACCTAGTAGTTGATGGCTTTCACAAATCAGCAGATGTTGGCGCTGGTGTCGAACTAGCAAAAGCACTCCAACAACTTTACCCTGCAGCTCGTTTAGAAATCCACGGGGCTTTTCAAACTGCTGCTTTGTTGTGGCATAAAGACCCAGAATTAGATTCTCTTTGGGTAGATATTGCCACGGCTAGAACAGAGTTTTATCCTTACCCGGCGGCGAATCCAGAGGTTGAGGCGAGTTCGATTCGTCAAGACTTGTATCGTCGAGATTTTACCATTAATGCGATCGCTTTGCGCCTCACCTCTCCTCGTTCCGGTGAATTACTCGATTTCTTTGGCGGTTTACTCGATTTACAAGCTAAACAAATTCGGGTTTTACACCCCAACAGCTTTATCGAAGATCCCACCCGCATTTATCGCGGTGTGCGCTTTGCCGTGCGCTTCGGATTTGAAATTGAACCGCAAACGGAAGAGTTTATTCGCTATGCAATCAACAGTGGTGTTTACGATCGCACTTCCCAAGAGAATACCAAAACTCCAGCCCTACAAACTAGACTCAAAACAGAATTAAAACACATCCTAGAAGCGCCCTACTGGAAATCAGCTTTGCAGTTACTCGATAACTTAGGGGCGTTGCAATGTATCCATCCTACCCTCAAACTAGATGCAGAACTCCTACGGCAATTACGTTTGCTAGAACGCTGTTTGCGGCGATTTGATGCTGAACAAACCCTCATCCATTGGGAAATGCGCTTAGAAGCGTTAATCGCCCATCTAGCACCACAATATCGGGCGAAAGTCGCAAAGAATCTGCAACTGCAAGAGGATAGCATTCAACGTTTGCAAAACTTGGCTTCTGCCCAAACTGAGGTGATGGAATCTTTGCCTAAGTGTCAAAGTCCTAGTCAACTAGTACAGTTGTTGCGAAAATACGATTTACCAATGCTGATTTTAATTGCTTTGCAAAGTCCGCGATCGCTTAGACATCAGATTTGGGAATATTTAACAGTTTGGGCGAATGTGCAGCCACTATTGAATGGCAATGATTTAAAGAAACTTGGTTACAAACCAGGGCCACAGTATCGGCAAATATTAGATGATGTACTTGCTGCTACTTTGGATAGAGTAATTAAAGATAAGACTGAAGCTGAGGAGTTTTTAGCGCAACACTATCCTAAATGAAATAGCTCTGGTCTAAATTGTATCTGGATCGATATTTAACTCCCGCAATTTTGCTGCTAAACGTTCAGCCTTTTGTTCGGCTTGTTCTGCTTGTTGTTGTGACTGTTCAGCCTTTTGCTCGGCTTGTTCTGCTTGTTGTTGTGACTGTTCAGCTTTTTGTTCAGCTTGTTCTGCCGTTTCTTCCGGTGTTGGTACTAGTTGCCCATCTCGTGTAAAAAACCGTAATAAACCTTCATAAACTCCCAAGTATAACCCTAGCTGATGACTCCACAAATATCCTTGTTCACTTGCTTGTAGAGGTTGATATTCTCCATCGACTAAATGAAATCCAGCAAATTCTAGTGTGTAGGGGTCAAACCAAAAATAATCGGGTGTGCGGAAGGTATCTTGATAAATTGTTTTCTTTAAATTTTTGTCAGTATTCGCTGTTGAGTTAGACAAAATTTCTAGAATTACATTCGGATATTTACCATCTTCTTCCCAGACTGCCCAACTTTTACGGGTTTTACGTTCAGTTCCCAGCACTACAAAAAAGTCTGGCCCTCGGAAGTATTCTGATTTGCGTTGGCGTGGACTGTAGTAGATAGTCAGGTTTCCTGCTGCATAGAAATCATTCCTATCTCGCCACAACAATTCCAGACATGTTAAAAGTAGGATTATTTGCCGTAAATGCAGTTCGCTTTCCAAAGGAGGTTCGTCGCTATATAAATCACCAGGGGGAAATATAACATCTTGGAAGATGCCTTGTTGAGAATCTAATTCTTGAGCTATGGTCATAGAATGGATACGGCATCAAGTAGTTATGGATTTATTTTAACAGTCTCGTAGTTAGCGATCGCGCGTAGCTAATCGCCTATTTTGAGGGTACAGGTAAATCGTCCAATTCAGGCTTTATCATCTCAGAACTAATTTCATAAAAAAATCTATCCTAAATATCTTACCTCTGCGTTCTCTGCGGTTAAAAATCTTTATTTTCCGATGAAAGCGATCGCTAGCCTTCCGAAATACCTTCATGCTACACTGTAGTCAATATCAAACCTCATCACAACTCCAACGAGATAGCTGAAATGAAGTAGTACCAAACACCTGTTGCGCCAAAGCAACAAATGTCAACGAAGAATAAACGCAACTAGTTTGACAGGGTTACTTCACACAGTCATGTACTAACAATATTGTCATCATTCATATTTACATCTAACCGCTTGGCAAGTGTCTGCGGCTAAGTTTTTTGTGTCTAATATACCCGTAATTCCTGTAAACATACGGGCGGAAGTTTGCGAATTGAGGTTTGGAAATAATGCAGAAAAAATCAACATTATTAGCTGAGAATTTAGCCTACGAACTCAGCTTAGATAGAACTTTGTTTCAAAAAATCCAGGTGAGTATTGAGGCGGGCGATCGCATTGCTTTAGTCGGTCGTAATGGTGTAGGAAAATCAACTCTATTAAAGATACTTGCAGGTCAAATTAGCCCCAGTACCGGTTCTGTTTGGCGTAATGGTGTTGTCTACTATTTGCCACAAATCAGCACTATCAGACAAGAGATTACAGCAGACACAGTACTCGATTTTTTGATTTATGTCTCTGATGAATGGTGGAAGATCGAGGATATTTTGCAAACACAATTCGATACAAATATTAATCTTTATCTGCCAATTACTAACTTAAGTGGTGGAGAAATGACAAAACTATTTCTAGCAATCGGATTATCTCAACAGCCCAATTTGCTTTTGCTAGATGAGCCAACTAACCATATAGATTTGCAAGCTTTAGAAAACTTAAGACAATTTCTGCAAAATTTCACTGGTGCGTTTGTAATTGTCTCACATAAACCTTTTTTCTTAGACCAAGTTACAGATGTTACTTGGGAACTCACACCTGATGCTTTGAAAGTATATGGAGGAAATTTTTCTCAATATCGAGAACAGAAACAAATCGAGTTAGAGGCAGTATTGCGATCGCACGAAGTCGCCCGAAAGGAACTCAAACGCACCCAAACCACAGCGATGCAAGAACAGCAACGCGCAGCCCAATCTAAGCATAACGGTCGCGCCAAGTTTCTCAATGGCAGTATTGATAGAATGGCAGCAGGGCTGATTAAAACCAAAGCTGAGGTGTCTACTGGAACTGCGAAAAAGAAACATGAAGCAGCAGTAGCGAAGGCTAATCAAAAGGTTGCAGAGACAAAGGTCAAAACTACCAAAGTAACGAGTATTCAACTAGAAGAAAAAAATCAAAAGCGCCGAAATCTAGTTAATATCCAGGGTGCAAATCTTAGGATATCAGAACGTCTATTGATTCAAAATATTCAACTGCATATATCATCTGGCGATCGCATAGCCATTATCGGCGCAAACGGTTCTGGTAAATCGAGTCTGGTAAAAGCAATTTTGGGGATGGAAAACCAAACCGCAGTTTTAGACTCAGGTGAAGTTCTGCTAGCACCAGCCATGAAAGCTGTATATCTCGATCAAACCTACGAATTGGTAAATCGCCAATACACACTTTTGGAAAATATGCAAGCTGCCAATCGTAATCTCAGCTATCAGCTTTTGCGTCAACAGTTGGGACACTTTCTCTTTAAATATGATGACGTTCACAAAAGCGCTTCTGTGCTGAGTGGGGGTGAATTAGCAAGATTAGCGATCGCTATGATCAGTATCTCAGGAATCGATCTGCTGATTCTTGATGAGCCAACTAATAACCTGGATATTGAAACTGTTGAACAAATGGTAGTAGGTATCAATGACTATCAAGGGGGACTTTGGGTAATTTCCCACGATCTAGACTTCCTCAGTCGAACTAACATTACTCAAAGTTTTAAGTTGAGAGAGCAAGCCTTCCAAATGACAACCTATTTACCCAATACACCAGAACAATATTATCGAGAATTACTCGAAATCTCTAACCCAAGATCGTTGTAGCTCTTGCTTGCGTAGCCGTAAACTTTGCAAATTCTATACATTAACGCTGAAAGTAGCCCATCCTGCCACGTAAATCTCTAACTCCCCAGCAGAAGCCGTAAAGCATACAGGCAAGTTATAATTCTCTTGCGGTGCAACGTAACAAAAATTTATGAGTAACCCCCTTGTACAAGCCTTTTTCGTAGGCAGAGCAGTAGCTGAAGTAGTTAATGAGCGTTTAGAGGTCGCCTTGACCGATGCCTTGAGCGATCTGGGCAAATTTGATGCAGAAGCTAGAGAGCAGCTGCGCCAGTTTACAGAAGAAGTCCTAGAGCGTGCAAATCGGTCAGCAGAATCAGCTAATGCTGGTCAAACTACTACAGGTAGTGGACAAGCCAGTTCTGATTCAGGTGACTTGCAAGCAGATATTGATGAATTACGAGCAGAAATTGCCCTGTTACGCACAGAATTGCAACATTATCGTAGAACTTCTGCGTAAATTTGGTCATTGGTCATTGGTCATTGGTCAAAAATTATGTACAAATGACAAATGACAAATGACAAATGACAATTCAAAAAAACAGTTTAGGAATCAGAGTGTCTTCTCTTTCAAGCGATTCGGTTGCAAACCAACGGTACACAAAGGATATGGAACAAGGTTATTCAGATAAAGCATACCGTTGGAATCGGGAAAAATACTCTAGCAGACGGCGTTTTGTGGACATTTGGTCTTTCGTCTTGACCTTATTGTTCAAACTTTGGCTATACAACAAATCTTGGAGTTATCCGGGTGGTGTGACTGAGGCCAAGCAAGCTGCAAGACGCAAAGCCCAAGCGGTATGGATTCGCAATACCCTGCTGGATTTAGGGCCAACCTTCATCAAAGTAGGGCAATTGTTTTCTACCCGTGCTGATATATTCCCAGGTGAATATGTAGAAGAATTAGCCAAATTACAAGATAAAGTACCAGCATTTAGCTATGAGCAAGTAGAAGCAACCATTGAAAAAGAATTAGGCAAAAAAATTCCTGAACTCTTCCATAATTTTGAACCGATTCCCTTAGCTGCTGCTAGCTTGGGGCAAGTACACAAAGCTGTGCTGCATACTGGAGAATCGGTTGTTGTGAAAGTGCAACGTCCTGGATTAAAAAAGTTATTTGAAATAGATTTACAAATTCTCAAAGGAATTACTCGCTACTTTCAAAACCATCCCAAATGGGGACGGGGAAGAGATTGGTTAGGTATTTACGAAGAATGTTGTCGCATTCTTTGGGAAGAAATTGATTATCTTAACGAAGGTCGTAACGCTGATACTTTTCGCCGGAATTTTCGCGGCTACGATTGGGTAAATGTCCCAAAAGTATACTGGCGTTATGCCAGTTCTAGAGTGCTGACTTTAGAATATCTTCCTGGAATTAAAATTAGCCAATACGAAGCTTTAGAAGCAGCCGGTTTAGATCGAAAGGCGATCGCTCGTCAAGGCGCTCAAGCCTACTTACTACAATTGCTCAATAGTGGCTTTTTCCATGCCGATCCTCACCCAGGCAATATTGCCATTAGTGCCAGTGGAGCTTTAATATTTTACGATTTTGGCATGATGGGGCGGATTAAATCCAACGTGCGCGAAGGACTGATGCAAACACTGTTTGGTATCGCTCAAAAAGATGGCGATCGCGTTGTGCAGTCTTTGATCGATTTAGGCGCGATCGCCCCAACTGATGACATGGGCCCAGTGCGGCGCTCTGTCCAGTACATGCTGGATCATTTCATGGATAAGCCTTTTGAAAATCAATCGGTCGCGGCAATCAGTGACGACCTTTATGAAATAGCTTATAATCAGCCATTTAGATTTCCAGCAACCTTCACTTTTGTGATGCGAGCCTTTTCTACTTTAGAAGGAGTAGGCAAAGGTTTAGATCCAGATTTTAACTTTATGGAAGTTGCCAAACCGTATGCAATGCAGCTTATGACCGATATGAATGGTTCTGAGGGGAATAGTTTTATTAATGAATTAAGTCGCCAAGCCGCTCAGGTAAGTAGTACTGCCTTTGGGCTACCACGTAGGTTAGAGGATACGCTAGAGAAGCTAGAACGGGGAGATATGCGCCTCCGCGTTCGGTCTATAGAAACTGAACGGCTATTGCGACGGCAAAGCAGTATTCAGCTTTCAATGAGCTATGCTCTGTTAATTAGTGGTTTCACACTTTCAGCTACGATTTTAGTGGTTAGCAATTATGTATTGTGGGCACTAGTACCTGGTTTAATTGCATTAGGGATTTCAGTGATCCTGATCAGACTACTTTTGCGCCTTGACCGTTACGATCGCATGTATTAATTGTTGCAAAAAATTTATGAAACTTAATTTCACGGGTTTTAGCGATCCGGGACTTATTCGTTCTAATAATCAGGATGCTTACTATGTCGACCCAGAAGGGCGGTTTTTCGTTGTCGCCGACGGAATGGGTGGTCATGCGGGAGGTGAGGAAGCAAGTCGCATAGCCACTGAAGAAATTCAGGCGTATCTGCTAGAAAATTGGGAATCTTCTAAATCTTCTCAAGAATTGCTAGAGCAAGCTTTGTGGGATGCCAATAAAGCGATTTTGCAAGATCAGCAAAATCATCCCGAACGTGCCGATATGGGTACAACAGTTGTAGCAGTAATTTTTCGCGCTCCAGAACCGCCTTGGTGCGCTCATGTTGGCGATTCGCGCCTGTATCGCTTCCGAGAGTCCCAATTAGAACAGGTAACAGAAGACCACACTTGGGTTGCACGAGCAATCAAAATCGGTGACATAACCTTAGATGAAGCGCGATCGCATCCTTTTCGTCACGTATTGTCGCGCTGTTTGGGGCGTGAAGACTTGCATCAAATAGATGTGCAACCACTAGATGTAAAAGTTGGCGATCGCTTGCTGTTATGTAGTGATGGTCTTACAGAAGAACTTGTGGAACAGAAGATTGCTAGCTGCCTCTCAGATGCTCCTTGGCTTGATAAAGCCGCCATCTCTCTAATTGAGGCTGCTAAGGAGCAGGGAGGGCACGATAACATCACAGTTGTTATCGTTTCACTCGAATAAATAGTCATTGGTTATTAGTCATTAGTTGATGTTTAGTAACTTTAAACAAATGACAAAGGACAAATCACAAATCTGGTAGATATACTCAGTAATTTGTTCAGTGTGAGCATTTTTCACTTTTACAATTTGATACAAATATTTTTAGCCTCTAAAAAGACCTAATGAGGCTGAATTTGCATAAAATCGATTAATTGACATCTTGCACATAATAAGGTAGGGCGACTATAATTCACGCTTATTACCATTCATTCCCCAACCTCCTTACCTGAGTTTCCGAAGCTTTCTCCATATCTGGGAAGACAGCATCTTAGTTTCTCTTAAACAGGGAACTTATAGAATTCAGGACAAAATCTGCTCATCTCCTCAAAAGAGACCTGTGCAAACCAGAAAGGAGTGAAAGGTAGTTATATCACCTTAGTTAAAACAGAGCCTATTTTCTGGAATGCGGCTCAACTGACTTGGGTAGTATATCAGTAGGATTAGGTGCAAGATATCATATCAAAAAAGTTCCACACTTTGGATGTGGGCAATCTGTCAAACAATTGTTATCTTCCTTAATACGGAGGAACAAATGTTGGACAAATACAAGTCCAATTATCATCCCATTTGGACTTCTGTAAGCGATATCACCTTTACACGTTGTTTTTTCGGAGTTAACTATGAACCAACCAATGAAACTATCCTTGGAACAGCAGTTCAGCATCTGCTCATTTGCCACTCAAGTTCAAAATATGAGCCACGATCAAGCCAAAGACTTTTTGGTAAAACTTTACGAGCAAATGGTAGTGCGTGAGGCAACTTATCAAGAGCTTCTTAAGCACCAGTGGGGCTTAGATTCCGGTTCCACTATGGCATAGAGTCGTTCTACTGTCGCAGTGGGCGACCTCCTTCTCTTGCTTGGTTCCAAGGAGGAAAAGAGCTGGGGATGTCGGGGCGTCAACTTCGATAACCAATTTCACAAAATCAACTAACAACAAGTAAAAATCTTTGACAGTACATCTGCTGGAGCTTAGACCTAACTTTAGCTTTGAGCGCTAAAATTACTGTTTGCTTTAGCCAAACTTCTTTAATTGTTTCTTTCGTCTAGCCTGAGAATTAAACCTGCGTAAATTTACAACTTCCTGAAATATACACACAAGAGTATTCAGAGAGAATTTAGACAGCCCTAATTTGGCGTTTCGTGATTTCACTCTTTATACATATAACTAGAACTTACATCTTTATATATACTTTGTTTATAAAAGTTTACATTCCTTTAGTTAGCGCTCCCTGGTTACATGCACTATATGTAACATTAAGAAATTATTCCTAGCTGGAAAGATCGTATGGAGAATCTGTATCAATGCTTTCCAGTTTTGCCAGAATTTGAGGCTTAATTTTTTCGTACTCGCTTTTGAGTAAGCTTTTACTCATTTGCGGGTCGGCAGAAGACATCAATGTGTTGCTCATTGCGACCCACTCTTGCAGTCTCTGACGCTGGGCAGAAGCGACACTGGAAAGTAAGATATGGCTACAGCGATTTGGTGTTTCTCGTGCAAAAAACAACAGACGGTAGTAACCTGTATGCTGTAATAACCGAGTAGTTTCTTGACCAAGACTAGTTTTGAGATCAAGGTAGTAAGGCAACCATTTAGCACCATGTTTGCGGTTGTAGATAACAGTAATCCATAGCAACATGGGATGGGGAATAGAGATGAAAAGAAATTGGTTATAACGGGTACAGAGGAAGCGCTTCTGAATTTCTTCTTGCGGTAGCATTACCCACAGCGCTGGTAAAACTTCGCCATTGCTGTGAATGGACTGAGGAAATACAATATCGGCAATTGGCTTATTTTGAGGCCAGGAAATAGCACGAACGATTTCATCATTTGACAAGGATGCTCGTAAATCGGCTTTAGTCTTCTGTTCAAGCTCAGGACTAGCCGTAGCAGTAGGAATTAAGGCATAAGTATCTTGCTTAATTTTGTGTGTATGCTCAGGCTTTTCTAGAGATGCTAAAACTTTGAGAATTTCAGTGATACTTTGGGGGCGATCGCGTGCTACTTTAGCTAGACAACTCATCACCAAATTTTCGATTTCTTTTGGTAGCTCTAACCCAGGTACAACCTCAGCAAAAGAACGTGGTTTTTGATAGTGATGTGTTTTATACCATGCTCCAAAAGAATGAGTTGGTGCTACGAGTGGCATTTTGCCTGTGAGCATTTCAAACATCATCACACCCAAACTATAAATATCAGCACGGTTATCTAATTCTTTTCCCTCCATCTGTTCGGGAGAAGAATAAGCCAATGTCCCCAAATAGAATTTTGTATGGTCGCCATCCGACTGTAATAACTTAGCAATACCAAAATCTAGAACCTTGACCAATTCACCGAAACTGGGATCTTGAATCACTAGCATATTACTTGGCTTGATATCCCGATGGATAATTGGGCAAATTGTGCCATCAACGGGGATGCCATCATGAGCGCACTGTAATCCCAGACTGAGTTGACGCGCCATACTCAGAAATCTTGGTAAGGGTAGCCGTTGCTTACGAATAATACTGCTTAGGCTTTGCCCTTGTAGATATTCCATAACGTAGAACGGGGTGTTATTGTCATCTACGCCATAGTCCATAACTCGGACAATGTGAATACTTTTTTGCCCTAGCAAAGCACAAGTTTTCGCTTCTCGCTCAAAGCGGTCTTGCAATCGCATCTTTTCATTTTGGATTGATAAAGCAAGAAACTTAACCGCAACAGGTACACCTCCCAACAAAGTATCTTTAGCGCGATAAACCCGACCCATTGCTCCAGTACCGATTAGCTCCTGGAGTTGGTAGCGTTTGCTAAGTAAGCGACCAATGTTGGGGTCTGACATAGAGAATTTGAATCCAAAAGCAGGTGTAAGTGTTTAGGAAAAAAAGTGCATTCAAACTGAATATGTGAATTATTGCGCCCAGAAATCAATTTCTAGACTCGTAGCATAAGGCAGAAATAGAAGTCAAAAAGCAAAAAGCTTATAAGCTGAAAGATTTTCAATCGTTGTATCTACACAGCGCTGTACTAGTACAGCTAGGAGTTCGCCTACTTTTAACAACAGGATTTTGCCCCAAGCCTTGATAAATTGAGATAGTAAGTAGATTTACGCAGTCTATACTAGCTTTTTTTAGCCCTCTTTTAAAGGATTGAAGCTATGCTCCGTTATTACAGCTGGTGCAATATTCCAAAGCAAGCAGAAAAATTAGATAATGAAACTTCATATTATTTTGCACTCTAATTGTGGTGTAGTTTTAGTTTGCCCAATTTTGAGTAAATAGATAACTCTAGGATCTGCCAAAAACCTTTATTAAGGGTAAGAGTAGCCCTGCTAAGGTGACAAATAACCGGATCATACAGCTATGCGAAGCTATGCGATCGCAAGCAGTAAAGTGGAGAGGCGATGGTAAACCCTGGGTGTAACCAGGGCAAAAGCACCTAAATTACTCTCGATCGCAACCAAGGTTAAGAACCAACGAAAAAATCAGCATTTCTCGCTTGATTTATTTTCCAAGCCTCAAAGCGATCGCTAAATCTATGCTAATAAGCATTTTTATTAATGCGACCTAATACTTAAGAGGTTGTTTGAAAAGTTGCAAAGTATACAATAAACCCCTCTCTAAACCTCTCCCCATTGGCGTTAGCCTGCCGTTAGGCAAGCGGAGAGAGGCTTTGATTGAAAGTTCCATTCTCTTGTAAAGAAGAGGGGCTGGGGAGTTAGGTTGTGTAGCTCTTTATGTTACCAAAAATACTTTTCAAACATCCTCTAAAGATATGTTATTGTTTATCCAAACTGTCGTACTACTAATTGGGCGATTTTCGTTTTCTCTCTAAATTATAAGAAATATCAAAAACTGATTTATTGCCCATTATATAGTATTGAATTCGACGGCTGATAATATTCCTAAATTGGGGAATAAAATCAGAAAAAAAGTACGGATTTTTCCAGATTTCTGCTAATACTGTTACCCATTTTTTTTGCTTTATAGGGGTAACAACTTGAAAGTAAGTTAGATATTTCTTATAGGTTTCAAGATTATTATACAGAGCCTTCATTAAAGCTGGATTTTTTTTTACAACCTCTTGTTGCATGAAAGAAGTAGTAGTTTTACAGTATTGGTTTAGACGTGGTAATGGGTTTTGATATACTAGAGAACCAGGGCGTGAGCGGTAAAAATAATATGGTTTTGGCTCAATAAAAAAACGGGCTCCTTTGATTAAGCATTTCATGTCGAGCCAAAAATCTTGACCCATCCTGATTTCTTCATCGTATTTGATGCCGTGCTTAACTAAAAATTCTCGTTTAAATAGAGGCTTGCTTAAACCCAAATGCAACCCTGGTTGCCCATAGACATCAGTTTCTACAAAATAAACGATATCAACTTGGAGAATTTCATCTATACGTTCTCCACTTTCTTCAATCAATGTACTCCAAGGAGATGTTGCACCATCGTGGATTAAATAAAGATCATCAGCGATCATGTCTGCATTTGTTTTCTCTGCCAGGAACACAAGCTTTTCTAGTCTTTCGGGAGCATACCAGTCATCTGAATCAAGAACAGCAACCCATTCTCCTTGGGCTGCTCTGAGGGCACGATTACGCGCAGCAGCAGCGCCCAGATTTTGTTGATTAACTATTACTTTGAGACGTTGGTCACTAAAACTTTTTGCGACTTCCACAGTTTGATCGCTTGAACCATCATCGACGATGATGACTTCAATATCGTTGAGTGTCTGCTCTAAGGCGGACTCTATTGCTTTTGCAATATACGCTTCGGTATTGTAAGCGGGGATAATAACAGAGACTTTAGGATTCATAAACTGAACTCCGGGCTACACGGTTCCGTAAAAATGCTTAAATCTTCATGGTATAGTATAAAGACTTTTCTTGATACTATCACTAAAATCTACGCACTTGACAAAAAAAGTATGTTGTGTATCAGCGCAAATACGTCGTTTCACCTTCTTATTAATTATTCATGAATGGTAAATAAACCACATCTGCCGTAAGTGAAATTTATGAATTTCCCTTAGATAATGTTTGAAAAATATTTTTAGTAACATCAAAACCTCCCAGAGTATCTTTTGAGCAAGCTTTTCCCATAGTTAAATGGGGATTTAAAAGCCTCTCGACGTTTCAGGGAGAGGTTTGGAGAGGGGTTAA